>JBCCGE010000007.1:0-66948 GCA_039029455.1 Pseudomonadota bacterium
CGATCACCTTTTATTTCACCTGGGTCCAGGTGTTCGCGAGCTAACTGCTGCAATTGGGACACCGGTGCGGTCATCGGATCTATCGACAAAGTTTCGATGAACAGCCTGCGGTAACTGAAGGTCTGGTACGGCCTCGGACCAAGACACAGACAAACTAACTCCGCCACTTCTTCCATCAGTGCGTGCTGATCAAAACCCGGTCGGTACTTGCATCCTGAACCATACCCATCCGGTACTTATGCATTCGCAACGAATATCGACGCTTACTGAGCACATGTGCCGTCTTGGCATCGATGTAACCCTGATCACTGATGAAGACAATGTCTATTACCTCTGCGGGTATTACGACTACCTTCATATGGAGTTTGGTCGACCGACGATACTGCTGGTGTTTCGCGACGGAGAGACGCATCTGATTACGCCGGAGATCGACCACAACACGGCAAAAGATGCCGCCCGGGTCGATCATATTTACCCCTGGAATGATGGTGTCGGTGACGAGTGGCGGACCCGGCTGCCGGATCTTCTGAAACGCGCATCGGTCGTCGGTGTCGAAACCGAACAGATGCCGTCAATTGTCAAAAGCTATATGCAGAATCTGAATGCTGATCGGGGGTTTATCGACATCATGCCGTCACTGGCCGGCATGCGCATGATTAAATCGGGTGAAGAGTTGCAGCTTGCCAGGCATGCGGGTCAGGTTGCAACCGCCATGATGGAGGCCGGTCGCGAGGCGATCGCAAGCGGCGTCCCGGAGTACGAGGTCGCGATTGCGACCAGCAATGCAGGTACGCGAACCGCCGCCGCTATTCTCGCAGAACACCATGCAGATTCATCGATGTCACCCAACACCCACTTTTTACAGATCATGGCGTCGGGTGATCAGATCACTCGCACTCATCACCGCGCTACCAATCGAATCATGAAAACCGGCGAACCCGTATTTTTGTGTTTCTGCGGCATGACCAATTTTCATCGATTCAAACTTGGCTTCGATCGCACATTCTGGATTGGCGAACCCGCAGATAAACAACAGCTGGAGATCTATCAGGTTGCCGTCGACAGTCAGGCCGCCGCGCTGCGCGCACTTAAACCCGGGGTTAGTGCTGAATCTGTTCACGCTGCATATGCCGAAGTCATTCAGTCTGCGGGCTACGATTTTCCGTTTCGGTGCGGGCGCGGCACCGGGTTCAGCTTTCTGGAAAAACCCCAGCTGGTGTTTGGTGACAACACGACTATTCAACCCGGTATGGTGCTTGCTGTCGACGGTTCGGTGAACACCGATACATTTCGGGCACAGGTTGGCGACAGCTTCATCATCACTGAAGACGGCTTCGAAGCACTGACATTTCATGGGAAAAGCCTCGAAGATGTCACCTTACACTGATTGACAAGATTTCGCGGCAGGATCACTATTCCCCAGATTGAACAAAGAGAAACCATACAGAGGAGACGAATCATGTTTCGACCCGGCGACACGGTGAATTCAACACCACGCACACCTAGTTTGGACGGAGGGCGGCACCATCGAGCAAAAATCGGATTCATTCTGATGTCCACCGACCTGGCTGCGGAGGCCGACTTTTTCGATATGGCGCCGAAAGATGTCGGCATCCATATCGCGCGTCTCAAAACGAACGACACCACGACAAATGAAACGCTGGCGGAGCACATTACTCACATGGCCGATGCGGCGTCCCGCGTTCAGCCCGACACGCGACCGTCGGTCATCAGCTACAGTTGCACATCCGGGTCGATCGTCAACGGCGAGCAACCTATCATGCGGGAAATAAAAAAAGGCGCGCCCTATGCCGAGCCAATGACTCTGGTGACCGGTGTGGTTGATGCACTGCGCGAGCTGGATGCACAACGCATTGTGGTGGGAACACCCTACCTCGATGAAATTAATCAGCTCGAGGCGGAATTTCTGCACGCCAAGGGATTTGGTGTGCTCGATATTCAGGGTCTGAACCTTAAGACCGGCGTTGAATTCGGTCGTGTAACTCCCGAGTACTGGATTCAATTCGCACAGGAAATTGATCGGCCGGATGCGGACGCGGTTTTTCTCAGTTGCGGAGGTATTCGCACAGCAGAAGTTGCGGAACAAGTCGAACAGCTTATCGGCAAACCCGTCATTACCAGCAACACCGGACAGATGTGGAGCTGCCTGCGTCGCGCCGGCATTGATGATCAGATCAAGGGTTTCGGTCAGATTTTTGATCTGCCAGGCAATCGAATAGAACGACTCGATCTGGCGGCCTGAATACTGAAGCAGACATGATTGATACAGAAAAATTCAGGCGTGACGGCATCGTTTTCCCTGCCGGGAAAATTGATGTCGATGGTTTCGAACAGGCCTACTACGACTTCCAGGAAAGTTCACAAAAGCTGCGCGGCAAAGATACGTATTTAAAGCCGCATCTGGTCAGCCCGTGGCTGGATGAACTTGTTCGACATCCGCAGATACTTGACGACGTCGAAGCATTGATCGGGCCGGATATTGTGCTGTGGGAATCTGACTGGAGCGTAAAACGCGCCGGCACCGGAGACTATGTCCCCTGGCATCAGGATTCCCCGTACTGGAATCTGTCGAGTGACGATGTGGTTTCAGTGTGGGTCGCGATCAATGATGTCACTGTGGATAACGGCGCCATGATGGTAGTGCCGGGGACACACGCGAAGGGTCAACTCGGTGAAATTGATGCCGACGGGAATCTTCATCAGGCCTATGCCGACGGTCAGCGCACCACCGACGAAAACTGCATGTTTCCCTTCGCCCACCTGAAAACCGACTACACGGATGAGGCGGTGTCAGTAGAACTCGACGCCGGAGAGTATTCGATTCACTCCGTGCACTTGATCCATGGAGGTGGACCCAATCCGTCCGACAAGGACCGGATCGGTTTTGCCATGCGGTACATCTCCGCAGAAACACGCAACATTGGCAGCGTGGATTCAGTGACAGCGGTCAGGGGGAACTGTGACCGGGACTATTACGTATTTGAATCCAGACCAAGCGGCGATTTCGTTCCGACAGATCTGGCCGCAATGGAGGAAGCGCTGACCTATCCGAGTGGTTTTGGCGAAGCCAAGCGAGCGCGATAGTCCTCGTTTTGACTTCACGAGTGGTTGTTTTAACAAATTAATCAGCTAACTTTCGCGGCAGCTTCTTCAGGTAATCCTCGAAAACCTTCGTATGTCACACCTACGGATTCCGCGCCCAACAGAATCGGATCACGCCCTCAGCTTCTCGCTTAAAGACGAGATTGGCTTTCAATTAAAAGGGCCAGGGAAACCGACGGTTACTCAAAACAGCGTGCACAATCCACTATGTATGTCAATGTGTGGGCAAGGATCTCACTTATCCGGTCGCATCAATCGTTTGGAATAAATGCGCTGCGGTCAGTGTTTTACGTTTTTTGAAGAATTGCAGTAAGGTGGGAGTGATCGCCATCGCGATCGTAGATAATAACTTTCGATACGTTGCGTTCTATAAAATCCAGTTCTTTAGGGCCGATAAACGGGACGGACAAAGACTGTTTTCTGAGCAAGGCCTTCACCAAATCATAAGTCGTGGGCTGGTTACGTTCTACACCAGTTGGATACGAGTGCATCAACTTTCCGGAATCATATATATTTATCTCGGAAAGAAACGAGGTGTGCAAATCCTCGACAATGTAAACGCCGCCGGATTTCAAGTGGGGAAATAGGTAGGCCAGACTGATTTGCTGTTGCGACATCGTGTGTCCGCCGTCGTCAATAATAAGGTCAAACCCCGAACCTGCGAATTCAGCAAATGCTGTCAGGTCATCCGGGTTGCGTTGGTCGACTGTGTGCATGCTTATTCGGTCAGCATTTTCCAGTTCCGGAACCAGAATATCGATACCGTAGATGTTGGCGTTAGAAAAATAATCACGCCACATAAGCAACGATGAGCCGTTGAATATTCCGATTTCCAATACTTTAGTTATCCGATCACGATGAGGCTCAAGATGTTCTGAGTAGAAATTGGTAAATCCGTGCTGAACCTTGTCTGTTCCGTAACGCTTCCCAAGAACGGTTAAAGCATCTATTTTCGGTTGAAACGATTGAATCGGTTCAACTTCATGAATGTGTTGAGTTTTATCGTGGGTTAACACAGGCCCATCACTTTTGGAATCTACTGAATTGGAAACCAAATCATCACTTGACGACGCCCCGGGTCGGTTTCTCAAATAGCGCGACCACATATCCTCGAAGGCGTCTTCCAAAGTGGTGGCCAACGAAATTGGATCGCATAACGAACTACTTGCCATTTTTGAACGTAGCGTGCTGTGGTAGTGCTGAATCAGTTTTTGATCTTTTGCGAGCGCAACAGCTTTTTCAACATACTCATCGACACTTCCCGCCACTAACTCAGAAACTCCTGCAGCAACAAGTTTAGTTGCGCTCAGACGCTCTACATACCAGTCACCTGCGAGCGTAATCACTGGCACACCCATCCACATAGCATCGCATGTAGTCGTACCACCTGTTCTGGGAAATGCGTCCAAAGCGATATCGATTTCCTGATAAGATTTCATGTAAACATGATGTGGTTCGTTCGCCAAAAAACTAATCCGTTGTTTATCGATTCCGCGGCGGCGGAATCTCTTTGACCAGGTTTGACGTACTTGGCCATTCGAAAACCGTCGGTCTTTAAGCACGAGTTTAGATTCCGGGCATTGCTTTAGTATGGATACCCATGCATCAATAACTGACATATTGACTTTCGATACGTTATTGAAACAACCGAACACCACGCTTTTGACATAACCTTGCCGGGGATTTTTTCTTTTTGATGATTTGAGCGACGAATACGGGACGCCATAACAAAAACTGCATCTCGGTAACCGGTATATCGTCTCTACCGCTGGCTCCGAGGTTTTTTCAGGATGCAGTACTTCATCAGTAATCCAGTAGTCGATTGCAGACATTCCGGTACTGCCGAAATATCCAAGATATGTCGCCTGAACAGGTGCAGGTCGCAAAGCCATCACACCGAGTCGATGATTTGCGGTGTGACCGGCCAGATCAATCAGAATATCAACCTTATCCTGCTGAATCTGTGCAGCAACATCTTTATCCGACAGGCGAAACGTTGAAAACCACCGATCTGCTACTGATTTGAGCACCTGGGTGGCATCATCTTCGCGACTGGATTCGGAATAGCAAAATATTTTGACACGCTCGCCCGAGTGCACCAGCAAAACCGGTTCAAGAAACTGGCGGACTACATGATTTCTGAAGTCCGGTGACAAGTAACCTATATGTAAAGTACGATCGAGAGTCGGATCACGTTCATGTCGCAAATTTGATTTAGCAACTGATCCACCGTGATATCTATCCCACTCTTGCAATTCCCTGCGCATCGATTCTGCAGATTTTATTCTTGAAGCATGCAATGCAAACAGGTAGTTGCTGCGCAGCTTGGATTCGGGGCTAAGGGATAGTGCCGCTTTGTATGCTTTATCCGACTGCCCGTATTTTCCCAGGTTGCTAAGAGCGGCTGCTTTTCCAGACTGAACTGCAAATCCTGTGAGTCCATCCTTCTCCATTTTTTTGTATATTTTCAGTGCGTCATGATCTCGCGCGCAGCTTGAATATGCATTGGCCAACATGATCAACAGCTCCGGACTTTCCGGACGCTCCTTAATGAGTGTTTTGTACTGCGACAGTGCTTTTTTGTGGCGTCCGGTTTTGGTGTGTATCTCAGCAAGTCCTGTTCTCGCGCTAAGATTTTCCCGATCGATTTTCAAAGCGCTCTGAAATGCAGCCCCGGCATGATCGAATTCTTCAAGTAAGTGATAACACCTACCCAGGCCGAGGTGACCGCTGAGCAGATGTCGATCAAGCTCAATCGCGGCTTTGAACTGATCAATCGCAGACTCTAATTTGTCTAGCTTTTCCATAACCAACCCATAGTTGGCATAGGTTAACGCTAGATTTGGATTGAGAGTGAGAGCCTTTTTGTGATGTCTGGCAGCTGCATCTAATTTGCCAAGAGAAGATAAGACCACACCGAGATTGTCGTGGGCCACTGCATTTTGCGGACCCAGTTCAACTGCCTTTTTTAACGTCGATGCCGCCTCATCCAGCAGACCCAAACGATGTTGTGTTGCCCCAAGATTTACAAGCAATGACTGATTCGTAGGATCAAGCGCGGATAACTGTTTATAACAAAGATGCGCCTGCTCATAGTTTCCGGCGGAAAAATGATTTTCAGCTTGGCGAGATTTTGTGTCGGATTCCGTCAAACGTTAAATTAAAAAGTGATTGCTTCGATTCAATCACGGGACAGACCGATCAACACGAAAACGAGCAATTAGCTTTCGGTTTCTCAAGTTGCTCTAAACCGGGATACGATCCAAAGATTGGTCCGTATTACCCCAGAAAGTGATGACCCTAAAATAACATCTCTCGAGACTTTAAGATAACACAACGATGGAACACACTCCTTGTGGCGATATTTCCAGGCGGCTAAATCCATTAACTCGGGTTGTAACGAAAAATCCGGTAGGTTCCCCAAAGAGAACAACTCCTGTCTCATCACAACACGTCACATTAGCAACATTTGAGTTAAAGAAATTGAAAGAATTTGAATCCCCGATTACGGCGGTCAGATCGATGTCATATGTTCCTGGATCGAAGGTTGAAGATCCCGTGATTGTGTAGAAACCGGAACTCCCTTGATCTGCACTGCCGAGCTGCTGACCTCCTACAATCAGAGCAACCCGGACTTCCTGAGCGAATCCGCTCACGCTAAATGAGACCGGACAAAAAGGTTCGGTCGTTGCTGGCGGGTTTGTCGTACTATCCCCGGGAGGGTTTGTGGTATTTGTTCCTTCACCAGGCCCCCCTCCTGTGTCCGGGGAGGTAGACGCGTGCGCCGGAATCACCAACGACTCTATCACCGGTTTTTTCCATCCACTGGCGACCAAACCACCCATGGCCAATCCGCCACTGCCTGCGATCGTTCGTATCAGCTTACGCTTTGCAGAACCCGAAGGATTGTCAAAATCTTTCAATACACCGCGTCTTTTGATACTTGTATTTTCGTCGGTTTCACGCACTTTTTTCACAACATTGACTCCCTCGTTAGCCTGAATATGAGTGTAGGTGAAAGTCACAAAAAGTGTCAAGCAACTGGTTGAAAGGATCAAATTGACGCCGGTCGTAGTCGACACGAGGCGTGTGCTGACGGTCGACGTGCAATGGATAAATCAGTCTGATTACGTTTTCACTCCAGTTGAAGCAGGTGAGTAGACGGTCCAATACATGGATACTGTAAAAAAGGTGGCCAGGGAAGAACAGATCGGCGGCGACACAGTAAGCACTGATCTTCCAGAGCGGTCCTTGCGAAAACAGACGATCGCGCTAAATCGTGTAAAACTACGGCTCCTTTCATCGGTAGCGCACCAAGCCCTATGAGATCAGCGTTCTAACACAAACAGACGTATCGGATCTCTGACATTTTTAAGTTCAACTTCCCCAACATCAATCCACGGCCTGTCAATCAACGACCGAAACGAACCGGAAACCACCATCGGCTTTTTCAAATCCCTGCATTTGTCCGTAATCCGGGCAGCCACATTGGCTGCGGACCCCACTACGGTGAAGTTGAGGCGCGTCCGCGTACCGATATTCCCAAACATTACGGTACCCACATGCAGACCGATTCCATACCCCACCGGCTCCAGGTTCTTTTGAACACGCTCGCGGTTCATAGTGCCGATGGATTCAGCGGTTTTCTCAACCGCCTTCATCGCAGCCTGCGCCGCGCTTTCAGGGCTACCAAAACTTTCGAACGAAAATATGGCCATCACTGAATCCCCAATGTAGCTCAGTACCTCACCCCCCACCGACTCCACAGACCCGGCGGTGGATTCAAAAAACCCATTCAGCAACTCCAGAAAACGATCTCTCCCCAGGGATTCAGCGAGACGGGTGGACGACCGCATATCTGAGAACCAGATTACAGCGTCAATATCTTCACCGTCTCCACGCCGCACCTGTCCCGCAAGCACCCGATAACCCGCATCGCGGCCGATATATGCGGTCAGTACATTTTCCGCAAGCTGTTGGTTGACCCACTGTCGGATAGCAACGGCCATGTGGGCCTGAATCCGGCGCACAACATCGCGATGATCCTCCTGCCATCCACCCGGACAGTCACAGACCCAGGTTGCGATGAATCCGTCCTCGCGCTCCATCGCAGTTGCCTGATCACCAAAAACCGTGACCTTGCCGAAGTAACCGGTCTCACCACTTGCGTGTAACCTCTCGAACAACGGGTACGGTTGCTCTTCCGCGGTGTCCTGCAGACAGTGATCAAGCTCAAAAACGAGGTTTTCCACCATATGCCGAAGTGGACTCTGGCGCCACTCGTCACTGTCAATATCCGCGGGTGTATAGGTGTCTTGTTCCAAACCGGATTCACGCGTCCACGTGACTGACGTGCCCGAGTAAATCGGATGCAGGAGACGCACCGTAACGTGCAGCCGGGTAAGCGGCAGACCCGCTTCAGTAAGACGCACAGCGGTTTGTTCAGTAAGTGTTTGCAGCGAAAATTCGCCGAGAGCAAGTGCAAGCAGCCAACGTTCAGTCTGCTCTATCGCGTCCAGGTTGCACATCAACTAATGCGAGCCTCCTAGTCGCTGATCTCCGCACCAATCGCTTCAACGATCATTCGCTGGAAATGATGTACCGCGTGTTCGGAAAGCTCTGTCATACCTTCGTCCACCATGAAACGCCCCTGGTTGTAGGCTTTGGAGTTAAGCCCCCTCTGAACACTTTCACATAGAGAAATGTCTTCTGGTTGCAGAACTTCACGTTGGTAGTCCATGGCGTCTTTGAGTTGCGCCGACGGGGTCTCGGTGGGGATGAACCAATCCTGATATTCAATCGTGCCTTCCGGCCCGTCCGGAATCATCTGCAGGATCGACATATTTGCCTCCCCGGGATAGATCCAGATCGTTAGATTAGGCCATAGAAACCAACCCGCATAGCCAAAGTCCACGTCGCCTTTCTCAAACTTGAAGGCGTTGTTGTCTAATGACTTCGGTGCGTCTGAGACCTGAGCCGAATAGATTCCCTTGACCTCCGTTCGATATGAATCCATATCGACCAAATCCACAAAGTCATGATGCGCCACGTGACAGTGATAGCACTCCAGAAAATTGTCGACCATCACTTTCCAGTTGCAGGGCACTTCATAGGGATCACGCTGGGCGAAAACCAGATCATCAACAGTCGGACAATAACTTCTGATTTCGCTTTCGAGATTCCCCGACTGAATGTGTAGCGGCTCTGCATCGTCGTTAAGATTGATAAACACCATACCGCAGAACACTTCGACCTGAACTCTTTTGAGAGTGAAATCATCCTTTTCAAAGTCCGAGACATTTTCTGAATTACGGGCCGAACGAAGTGCCCCATCAAAGTCATACGCCCACGCATGGTAGGGGCAGACAACAACGTTTGTTCTGCCGTTACCGGTCAGGAGTTCGTGTCCGCGATGCAGACAGACATTATAAAACGCATTCAATTCCCCTGATCGACTGCGTATAACAAACACACTCTGATCGTGAATTCGGGTGGTGATGTACTGACCGGGTGACTTCAGCTGACTCACGTGACCCGCATACCACCAACTCCTGAAAAACACATTGTCTTTTTCAAGATCATAGACCGAGACATCCGTATAGAAGCGCGCCGGCATGGTGTAGGATTTCTTCGGGTCCCGACAAAACGGCATGTCACCATTCTGTCTCGCTGTCACTTTTATCGCAGTGCCGACTGCTTTATTCATATCGTCTTGACGTAAACTAAACCGGAATCACTATTCTAGAGGGAGTTTAACGGGCTAGACAAGTTAGACTGTGAACAACAGGTCGGTTCGTACAATGTATTTGGTACCACTAACGATCGGGGCTGAACTGTGCACACAGTGCAAAGGATGTGTGCCGTGTGGGAAAAGCAATAATCCGCCTTTGGGCACTCTGATATTCATTACTACGGGTGTATCACCCTGAACAGCGGGCCTGTCAGGATTACTCTGACTCACCATAAACTGAGTGTCACCGCCCTCAAAGTCGTCAGATAGAAAGAACAATGCGCTCATTCGACTGAATCGATCACCAAACGCGTCCGCGCGCAGTTCTCCATCCACGATTCGACTGCCTGGCCACGCTCCATCGGTATGTGGCCTGAAATAATCGCCCTTTTGATAACGATAGAATCGAAAACGACAATTCAATCCAACGGGCGGCCTGCCACCAAAGATGTCCGGCAACTGCTGAAGGCAATTCTCAATTCTGGACCACAGTATATCGTGCGTCTGGTCGTCGATCACCCAAACGATGTTGTCGTTATGGCGAACCGATCGCGGCAGTGATACAGCAGCATCGGGCAGGTACTCAAGAGTTTCGGACAACTCAATAAAGTTACTGCACTCATTTTCTTTAAGAACGTCGTTAATCTGACACGCGCCGGGTACCGTCGAGATGTGCTCAAGACTGACTTGATCTGCGGAATCACACAGGTTAAGCGGATTCGCGGTGTGACATCCCCACGTCGGCAACGCCGAATGCTCAGCACCGGACTCATATGCGGCCACGTAAAACCCGTGCATCACCGAATCAGACAGATAAACGAACGATTCAGTCTGACAGATCTGAGAGCAGACCTCGAATGTAAGCTACCCGGTGTTCGTGCTCCTCTTCTAGTCGAGTCAATTCCTCGTGCAACAGCTCCAGCGTGTGCTCCCTGTTGTGCTTGGCCTTAACCAGTGGATCGAGCACAGCCATGGCTTGTGTCACTATTGGCGCCACTTCGTGGTCGACCACCGATTGACCGTTTTCGTCGGTACGCATCACTTCACGCCGCTCAAACCGAAACTTTTTACTGTCGGGTCGAAACGATCCTTTTTGTCGACGATAAACCACTCTAAGAACATCTACATTTCCAATGGTCTGCAGAGAGTAACGATCAATTTGTTCCGGGTTTGTAATACCCAGATCGTTCAGTACTGAATGATTGCTCATAGTGAATTAAGACTCGCTTTGAAGTTGATGTACTTTAAACATGGAATATATCGAAAATACCGTAATGCGCAGCTATCAAATTTTCATAGATCAGAACTCTCCGGAGACAATTTTTGATCGTATTTCGCGAGCGGGCGGCAAATCATTGAGCTGTTTTGGTCGCCGACCTCTGAAAAACGACCACCGGTAGTGCGCGAATTTAAGAAACTCCACCGCAACCTGCACCAGTCCGTACTCGGACCGCCACCATTCCGTACGTGTTGCCCGACTGAACGCGGTGGAGTAGGCAGTGATCCGATATTTGGATCCCAAAACCTGACGGAACGTCCAGCACGCTCTTCGTGTGTGATACAGATCCGTTACGATGCAAATATTCCGAACAGGTTTTGAATCCAAAAAGTCTCTGACTGCAAGGGCCTCACTCCAGGTACCCGCAATCCAATACGGCGTATCCAGCAGATGGACTGACGAGTCGCCCACACCGAGACGATGCAGTAATTGTACGCTTGCCTCACTGATATTCGGAATCACACCAAGGCTCACCTCTTCTGTATCAGCCAGACGCACAATAAAAATCGGCGCGCCGGTTCGATCACAGAGTGACTTGGCCGCGTAGGTTCGGGTACTCAGATTGCCGTTCATTAAAACGATCGCGTCTGCGTGTGAAACTTCTTCAGTTTCAATCAGCGGCACAACCAGCCACCGCAGTATTAATCCACGGCAGAACCACAGCAATAAAAAAACTATAAGGAGTGCGGTGACAATCACTGGTCGACAACACCGCTTATTGATTCTGGTACACAGCGCAGCAAAAAAACTTGCCATTCCCATGATGAGCACGTGCCTGACGTCGGTTCAAAATGACGACAATTCAGTTGTGCGTCAAAGAGCACCGGCTGGAACGTGGCTGATGACGTGGTCAATCGGTGACTGACATTGAAAAACCATTGCCGCACCCGCATTAATCTGATCACACCTCAATCCATCCAACTGCCAAAAACAGGCATAGACCTCAATGCCTGATTAGATTACTCAATTCCAAGTTCGGCCATGACCTTTTTCGCCGAGCGAAAACACTCCAGAGACTGAGGTACGCCGCAATAAATCCCAATAACATGAATAATCGCTCGCATTTGTTCTTTGGTGACGCCATTCGTAAACGCACCGCGACAGTGAATTTCCCACTCATGCATCTTTCCCAACGCCCCAATCATGGTGAGGTTCATCATAGAGCGTGTTTTTGGATCAATACACTCATCGCCCCATCCAAAACCCCAACACCATTCGGTCATCATTTCCTGAAACGGGCGGGTGAAATCGTCTGCTGCTGCCAGATTTTTTTCAACATATTCCGCCCCCAGAGTCGCTTTACGCTGTGCGAGGCCGGTTTCGAATAGCTCTTTGTCCATTGGTTATCTCCCACGGATTGTGATTAAACGTCGTATCCTAATCGTAGCAGTCAAGAATGTGGAGAGATATTGATCTCAAGTTGCTCAACAGGCACGATCCAGCCTTGCGGAGAAGTCTTCCGGGTATTCGTTATTAGCCCGGTGAACCGCAAAACGTGAATCAATGAATCCTCACTGAAATATCATGACCCGTAAACGATATCAGCGCTTTGTGGAACGCATCGAACTTGGAGATAGCATTCTGATTGATGGTGCAACCGGAACAGAAGTCGAAATTCGCGGCGTACCCCAGCTCGAGAATGCATGGAACGGCGGGGCGGCACTGTCGCACCCGGAGATTCTTAAACAGGTGCATTTGGATTATCTGAATCACGGTGCCGAATTGATTATCTCCAACACCTTCGGCACAGCCCTGCATGCGCTTATTGACAGCGGGGTTGGGGATGATTTCGAAGCGTTAAATCGACGCGGAGTCGAGATCGCAATCGAGGCGCGTGAACAGGCCGGCAAACCCGATGTTCTGGTTGCGGGCGGAGTCACACACTGGTCCTGGAACGGACGACATCCGGCGTTGGATGAATTGAAATCCTCAGCTACCGAGCAAGCGCAAATCATGGCGGATGCCGGTGCTGATCTGATCATGCTTGAGATGATGGTTTACATCGACAAAATGGTGGCGCTAATTGAGGCCGGGCAGGCTTGTGACTTACCGGTTTGGGTCGGCTTGACACTGGAGATACACGACGACGGGTCGATCCGACTGCCCGGTCGTGGGGAACGGCTCGAAGAAGCGATCGATTCCATTCGGTCATACAACGTTCCCCTCGTCTCAGTGATGCATACGGAAGTTGATGATGTCGATGCCTGCCTGGCAGAACTCAAAAACCACTGGACGGGCCCTATAGGTGTCTATGCCCACTCGACTCGATTTCACGATCAGCGTACCGTTGTTCGAAACACCACGATTTCGCCGGAGTCTTATGCTGAGGCCAGCCAACGATGGCTTCGTGCCGGCGTCCAGGTCATCGGCGGCTGCTGCGGCGTAGGCGTCCCTCACATCAAGACCTTATCAGAACAGATGGCCGCGTCGCGTCGCCCGTCGCAATGACACCACTCTCTTCATCAGGGCAACACGCGGCACAGAAACAACTGCCGTCATTGGGAGCCGCAGGCGAAGCAATCTCGTAACGAATTCGGGCTGCTAATCAAAACCCCAACCCGATTGCCGCAGTCGCTAACGCTCCCTCGCAATCACACCACTCTTGTCATTAGGACCACACCCGGCACAAAAACAACCGCCGCCATTGCGAGCCATAGGTCATTCAATGCGTGACTTTGTGTTGAGACAGGCTGTGTCGAATACCATCCAGCGCAATCTGAATGTCGGATTCGATCGCAGAATCGCGCTGGTACACGACGTAACTGGAACGATTGAAAACAGGGGCATTGTCGACGACATGCAGTTGTCCAGCGTCCAGATGCTCGTCAACCTCGTCACGGGTGAAGTACGCTGACCCACCCTGCCCCAGAATAAAACTCAATCCAACTGCCGCGGAACCCACGGAAAGTGGCGGAGCCGGCAACTCTGGAAATGCCGTCCGATGCATGGTTTCGAATTCTTCACTGCGATCAACAAAAACATAGTTGGACATCCAATCGTCATCGACACTCTGACGCGTTGTGGACACCAGAATCAGATCTTCATCCAGAATCTTGGTCGCAACGGATTTTCCACTCTGTCGAACGTTGTAGACGAGCACCAGATCCAGCAACCCATCCCGCATGCGGCTCAACAGCTCCTCGGAATAATCTGCAACTACACGAGTAGCCAGATGACTGGCGTGATTCCGCATCCAATCCTGCCAGGGTAAGACTATTCGATCCCAGAAGTTCATCTGGATGCCGAGGCCTATTTGATGATCGACGCCCGCAGGCAGCGCAATTTCCTGTTGGCCGCGTTCCCATGACTGCACGCACGACTGTGCGTGTCGCAGAAATTGACTGCCCGCCGGGGTCAATTCCATACCCGCTCGCTTGCGATAGAACAACGTTCTGCCGACTCGGGTCTCGAGCTGCTTTAATCGTGCGCTGACCGCAGATTGCGTGATGTGCAAGCGTTCGGCGGCGCTCAACACACTACCTGAGGAGGCGATTTCGAGAAATGCACGAAGAGATTCAATATTCATAAATCAAATATATTCGAATTTATAAGACAATTATATTCATTATTATTGATTAACATATGAGATTACAATTCTGTTTTTACAATAGGTATTCGCGATGAAAATCGGGTTTATCGGGCTCGGCGTCATGGGCGGGCCCATGGCCACAAACCTTGCAAAGGATGGGCGTTTCGAAGTCACGGGGTTCGATCTCGACTCGGACAAAGTATCCAACCTGGCAACTGCAGGGGGTTGCGCCGCATCATCGGTGCGTGAGGCCGCCACTGATCGGGACGTTGTGATGACGTCGCTTCCCGGGCCAAAACAGATCGAGCAGGTCGCCTTTGATTCCGGACTGATCGATTCACTGGTCAGCGACAGTTGCTGGATTGATCTCAGCACCAACAACCAGTCCACGCGACGAAAACTTGTAGATGCCGTTCACTCACATGGCGCCTCTTTTCTGGACGCTCCGGTATCCGGCGGTGACGAAGGCGCACGAGCCGGAACATTAACCATTCTCGCGGGCGGTGATCGAGAGGTTTTTGAACGCTGTCTCCCTGTATTCGAAGTGATCGGTGCGAACATTAATCATCTCGGGTCTCATGGTGCCGGATATGCCGCGAAAATCGCTCAGGTTGTGCTGTGCTACCTGCATTCACTTGCGCTTGGAGAGGCGATGATGCTGGGTGTTAAAGGCGGCGTCGCACCGGCAAAAATGCTGGATATCATTCAGAACAGCACCGGGAAGAGCTATGTTTCCGACCGCTATGGCCCTCCCATCGTGAACGGTGATTACGACCCGTCCTTTACCGTCGGGCTGGCACACAAAGACATGCGACTGGCCAATGAAATGGCCTCTGATCTGGGAATTGATCTACCCATGTGTGAACTCACAACGAAAACCTATGCTCGCGCAATCGAGGAATTCGGATTTGACGCGAACCATTTAAAAGCCGTCCGACTTTTGGAGGACGATCACCAAACCTATCTGCAACAACCCAATTCTGAGTAATGCACTCGGACGGGTATTATTTAACTCTACTAAAATGAGTCCAAGCTATGAAAACCGAAGTTACCGCTGAAGATTTCAAAAACGTCGATGGCGCTGTCGCTGCATCTGAGGCCGAATGGGAGGCTAGAGTCGATCTGGCGGCCATGTTTCGTCTTACGGCCCTGATGGGATGGGATGACACGATCTGGAATCATATAACCGCGCGCGTGCCTGGCACCGACCACACATTCTTAATGCACCGGTTTGGCCTGCTCTACGAGGAGGTCACCGCATCAAACCTGATTAAGGTCGACGAGCACGGCAACGTTCTTGAGGGTCCACCTGATGTAAATACTGCCGGATTTGTAATTCACAGCGCCATTCATCTGCATCACCCGACAAATCATTACGTCTTTCATGCACACCCTCCAACTGCTCTTGCCGCGACCTCATTCAAAGACGGTATTCCTTTCTGGGTGCAGGACTCATCCATGCTGTATGGAAAAATTGGCTATCACAACTGGGAAGGCTTGTCCGTCGACCTGGATGAGCGATTCCGAATTGCCGAAAACCTTGGCGATAACAAAGTTCTGATTATGCGCAACCACGGCTTTCTGAGTGTTGGCGCGACCGCGGGTGAAGCGTTCATGAACATGTATTACATAATACGAATGTGTGAAGTCGCTGTGCAGGCTGAAAGCAGTGGTCTGAAACTGGAAACTGCGCCCCCTGAACTTTGGGCGATGTCTTCCAAGCAGTACGAATCGTTTTCACCCGGGAAGTACGAGTGGCCCGCGCTGAAGCGCCGTGCGGACAGGGCCGATCCGTCCTACAAAAACTAGCTGACCGGCCGTGATCAATGTTCGCCTGCATCGTGAAGCGCTGCTGCGCCAGAACATAAATACCCGTGTAATAAACACGCCACTGAATTCATTTGAGTTCGGCACGTTTTGATATCCGGAACATCGGTTTGCCTACTGCCACTGCCAGCTCGATGAAGTCAGATAAACAGGGTATGCTTGCGCGCACAAAAACAATCAAGCCTGTGAGGCCGGCAAACCAATGTCATTTTTCTTTCAGCGATTCACAGTGGTACCCGTTGTGGCTCTGGCTGTTGTCATCTCTCTGGCAACATCTGTTGTGCATGCAGATCAGTCTCAGGATCGACCGCTCTATCTGATATTCGACGCGTCGAATTCAATGTGGGGTGAACTACCTGACAAATCAAGAAAGATCACCACAGCTAAATCGGTATTCAATCAGCTCGAACCTTCCATGCTCGCCAATCGCCCGCTGGCGCTGCGGCTATACGGTCATCGCAGAAAGAGCGATTGCAGCGACACCGAACTGGCGGTTCCATTTGACGATAGTGCGGATACTCTTGACGCCATATCCGCAAAAATAAATTCGGTCTCTCCAAGAGGAAAAACACCCATTTCCAGAAGTCTCACCGCCGCACTTGAGGACTTCAACGGAAAGCCGGGCGATATCCTGCTGATATCCGACGGTATCGAAACCTGTGACGATGATCCGTGCGCTCTGGTGCAAAGCTGGCGGCGAAACAATATCGATATTCGTGTTCATGTTGTCGGACTCGGGTTAACGGAAGTTTCCAGAAACGCTATGAGCTGCATTGCAGAAGCATCATCTGCGCAATACACCGACGCGGATTCTGCTAAGGATCTGGAACTTGCAATCATAAAGACCGCAGGCACCCCGCTCGAACCCGGAACTCCGAATCCAACGCCGGATCAGGACGAGCCGGAGTTTCACGTCAGCGGTGTTGATGCAAATGGTGCCTATCTTCCCGTGTCCGGACTACTGCGTGCATCAGACGGCACGACCAGTGAAATCAAGAGCAGTCGCCGCTACGTATTTGAGGGCGGCACTTACGAAATGACGGTTGGTGTGCCAACCGTCAACGGAATACTGTACAAGCCCATAACCCAGGTGGTCGACGTGTCAGCAACCGGGACAACACATATCACTGTGGAGTTGATTCGCCCGCCGGTTATTCGAACGCTGTTCGTTCAATCCGGTGAAGAAATTCCAGGCGTTCTTACCCGTGTTGAAAATGGCGAAGGGCAAAACTTCAATTTAAGGACCGGAGAGGACTACTTCATCCTTCCGGGCAATTATAATTTCAGTGCAGAGCTCAATCAGGACAATAAAATAACCGTTACCGAATCGGTTGTAAGCGGCGACAACAAAGACATTGTGTTTGACGTAATCGTTACCGTAAACACGCGTTTTGAAGTCTACGCCGGGAACAGTGAAAAACCGCTGCGCTTCAATCAGGAACTGTGGCAGCACGGTAAGAAAGTGTACGATGTACATATCCACAACGGTGCGGATATCCGTCCCGGAACCTACACGCTGCGAGCCGACGATGCACTGACACCGTATGTCTTTGATGGTGTGACTATACCGACGGTCGACAATCAGGTCCTGAGTTTCAGAATGCGCACAGGCAGTGCTCGTGTCAGTTACCCGACTGATATCGTGAACTCCAATTCCGACCTGCGATGCTGGCTGCGGCGAATCGACGAAAACGGAAAAAACATTGGCAAGCGCAGCAGGACATTGCAATGCAATGGGTCTGACCTGCAATTGGTTGAAGGCCGCTATCGGATCAGAACGTGGAGTAAACTCGGGAAGTTCGAAGAGACCACGTTCAATATCAAGAACGAACAGTCAGTGGATATCATTCTGCAACCACAAAACTGAAAATTTCGTTTTGGAAGACTGATGGAATCGGGTTGACCGTGTCGCTGAATCACTCCACCGGCGACCGAACACACCTGTCTAAATAATGTCTCCCGAGCAGCGAAAAAAACCCTATGTTGTCAATGTAGGCCTGCCCCGGACCGGAACCACTTCGTTCACAAAGGCGTCTCAAATTCTTGGTCTCAGCAGCCTTCACGTTTGGCTTGAGGCAGAGTACGATACCGACGTATGCAACGACATCAGGAACTTTGGTAAGTACTCACAGCGGTTTCTAAGTCAGTACGCAACGCTGAGTGACACGCCCTTTTTTATCCTGCGCAAAACATTCGAAAAACACTACCCTGGGACCCGCCTTATATTTACGACACGATGCAAGGCAAGCTGGATCAAAAGCATGATCAGTCACGGCACTGCAGGGGGCCAATTTTTACGCGACATATATGACGTGCCGTCGGGAGATTACACAAGCGAACATACGCCGTATCTCAGTACTATTTACGACCGACATCATCAGGCCGAATGCGCAGGGTTGCCTGAAATTCACCTGACTGAAATGTCCGATGACGACAAATGGCGCGTATTGTGTGAAGCGCTACCGGATTCGGATCGATATATGTCGATATGTCGGGGCTTACCCTGGCCCCATCAGAACAAGAGCCGGAAGTAATCCGATAATTCTGCTCTGGCAGATTGGTGTTGCACGAAATCCGCATGTATTCAAACAACCGGTTCAACAACAGGGGTCAGACCTCCTCGAAAAAGACGCGGTCGTATTTGATTCGTGCATCCGGATTAATATCCATTTCGAGCTCACGCGCATAGCGATGCCCGGAGAAAATCGCACCGGCAATGATCGCCGGAGCGTCACAGTCTCCTAACCGGGTGACGCTCGGTCGTTCGTTCTCGTCTATCGATTCAACGCGGCTCAGCAACTCATAATAGAGACTGTCATTGGGCTGTCGAGATGATACGTTCACAAAGCTGTCGCAAGGTAGCGCCGATACCACTTCGGTAAACACATCAAACAACTCTGCTGAATCGCCTGTAAAGGCCGTGACCTCGCTGTTGACCACAATATCGATGCCATCATCATACATCTGCTTGTGACTGCGCTCCTGCTCACCCGTTCGGCCGCCCCAGCTCGACACAACGCTGGCGGGAGTAACAAGTGTCACTGACAAACCGCTTTGTCGAAGCATGAGTGCCAGTACGCTGCCCATATAGTAGTGATCATCGTCATATACGACGACGTGCCCGCCGGGCAACCGACCGGACATAATGTCATCCGGCGTAAAAACATTTTCTGCCTCCTGCAGCCCTGGAATCGGTGCTGATGACTGCAGCCCGACTCCGTTCCGTCGCCATACCGCACCAGTCGCAACCGCAATATGTCGGGCGCCTGTTTCCAGCGCATCTTCTGCAGTCATATAACTCTCCTGATACAGATCCACATTGGCCATTTGCGGCAGTTGCTGAAGGCGATAATTGATCACGCGCACCCATTCACTTAACCCGGGTAAGCGGGACTCCTTTAACACACGCCCGCCGGCTTCCTTTTCAGCATCTGCAACCATGACATGATAGCCGCGTCGCCCCAAAGCGCGAGCAGCTTCCAGTCCGGACGGTCCGGCTCCGATGACCAGCACCGTGGAGTCGGAGCATTTGGGTTCAATCGCCTCAGGGTGCCAGCCCCGACGCCACTCTTCACTGATGGTGGGATTTTGGGTGCAGCGTATCGGAGTGCCGGTGCCATCCCCGGAATAACAGATATTGCAACCGATACATTCACGGATATCGTCAAACCGACCCTGTTCGATCTTAGTTGGCAGAAACGGGTCGGCTATTGAAGGCCGTGCCGCGCCGATTAAATCGACAACACCGCGCCTGATCTGTGATGCCATCGTATCCGGTGATGTAAATCGTCCCACCGTGACCACGGGTTTGCTGGTGACAGACTTCACCCAGGACATATGAGACTCCAGCGATCCTTCCTTGACGAATCGGGACACGCCCATTTCATGATAGTAGTCGCTGACATTGATGTCCCAGAGGTCCGGCAATTCCGCCAGCATTTCGAACATGTCGCCCCGTTCGCCCAGCACCGGATTGTCATCAGTGCTCTCAGCAGTATCCGCTGCAAATCGCACCGCGACCGCACATTTATCGCCCACCGCCTCTTTCGTTTCTTCAATCAATTCGCGAATGAGTCGCACGCGGTTTTCGAGTGACCCACCGTATTCGTCGGTGCGCTGATTTTGGCTCGGTGACAGGAAATTGGACAACAGATAGCCGTGAGTTGCATACACATACACAATATCGAATCCGGCGTCACGTGCACGCAATGCAGCCGCCCGATGCCACCGGCGGAGATTTCGTATATCTGACTTGTCCATGGCACGGGTCTGGTAAGGCACACCCGTCGCATTTGGGCGCGACGACACGTCCATTGCGGTTTCATTGGTAAAAAGATTGGACGCGCGCGATCCACCGGCCCAGAGTTCCACTCCCGCGAGCGCACCGTGAGCGTGCACCTGTTCGGTCATCAAACTGTGCGCGCGAATATCACCCTGATCCCATAATGACGCATACGGATAAGGCAAATCGTCTGAAGTCGGATGGATGGAACAGTATTCGGTGCATACCGCACCCCAGCCACCTTCTGCTTTCATCCCACGGAGATGCGCAACCATGCGCGGTCGCAGCCAGCCCAGACCTGTACAGTGCGGGACCTGATAAAAGCGATTTTTCGCAGTCACCGGTCCGATCGAGACAGGTTCAAATAAGATATCGTGTTGTTTGGGGCGCACTATTGATTGTGTTCTGTTCTGCAGCAGAATACCAAACCAAATCGGGAAGTGGGTCGTTTGTCGAGGCAGGAATCCGTGCGATGTTTCCGCGTTGTGCACAATTTCCTGATCACTCTGTTGAACGATGACTGACCGGTTCAGTGACGTTCGACAGAAATCAAACGACCGATTAATCGGCTGCTTGTGGAACAATCTTTATTTTCACATGCAGAAAATAACACTTTCGCCCCGTGCAAATGTGAAGGCGTGTGTTCGGCGGACGCTATATTCGACGCTCGGCACGGGCTGCTGGATGCAGTTGGCCTGAAGGGTTTGACGGACTGAGTTGAGGCAAGACCTATTCCCAGTCCCTGAAAACAGGTCCCGTGTACTCTCCATTAATAATGCGCTGACGAGCCGCTTCCCAGTTCGTTTGCCATACCACCGGATCGCGCAATTCGGATTCCGGATTTGAACGGCTGCGCGCAATAAAACCGGGAAACGCCGGACGACCGCTGGGTTGTCCGGTCGGATGGTAGCGAATGTCGACACTCCATCTCAGGCGAGCAGATCGATTCGGTGTGGAACTGTGAATATTCTGCTTGTGAAAAAGAATTATGCCGCCCCGCTTCACCGGCAACGGCTTACCTTGTCTTCCGTCTATTATTTCATCGGGCACGCACGGTTCTCTGGCAATCTTTCCAGGTTGATGCGGCTGCGGGCCCTGCAGATGGCTCTTGGGAATTGATGCCAGACACCCGTTATCCAGGTCGGCATCGGTGACTGCCACCCAGACCGTCACCTGGTCTGTATTGTCTGCCTCCGGCAGGACAGCAACAGTATCCTGATGCCAGGTCGTAATGCCGACGTTTGAATGCGCCAGACTGTTGGCATCCAGCTGCTGCTGCGGAGGTTTGATTCGCATTTGCTGGACCGGACTTGACGAAATCTCGGGACCAATAACGCTCTCTACTATATCCAGGATTTTGGCATTACTCTGCAATCCAAATACCGCCGGTCCAAAGTGCGCCCGGTACGTATCCGGATCAACGCCATCATTCACCAATGGCAGAGAAATGTTGAATTGGTCCACGCAGTCGGGATACTCCGTCAGCAGCTTTGCATAACGCTCAGCAAAAGGAAGTTCGACCAGCGGATCAGATATAAAGCCCCGCTCATAGTACTGTTGGCACTTGTCGTCCAGCAGCTCCTCGTATTCGGTTTCAAGCGGTTCAATGTCTGCGTCAGCAAGCACGTTCTCCACCACCAGAAATCCGTTTTCGTGGAACGAGTTCAGCTGTTCAGTACTCAATGACATCGATCAAATCTCCGGCGAACGGTTAGTGACAACGACCTCTGCACCTCGGGCTTCCGGTTCATAGTCAACCAGTTCATCCGGAAAACCAGTCGCTCTCAGATCCGTATCGCAGGCGTCTTCCAGTCGCTTGACGACCATAGAAGACCACGCCCTTGCGCCGTATTTCTTCAGACCGTCGCGCATAATCTGAACACACAGTGGCGACAGCTCCAGCGGCACATCAAGCTGCTTACCCAAATCGTCGAACAGCGACAGATCCTTGACCTCGTGATCCATGGTGAAATTAATGTTGTAGCTTCCATTCAGTATGAGCTGCCCCTCAGTCTCGTGCACAAATGAATTGCCGGAAGATATGCGGATAGCCTCGTATGCCACATTGAGGTCAATACCTGCTTTTTTGGCAACCATAAACGCTTCGCCGGTCGATATCAGCTGCACACCCGCCAGATAGTTGGTGGCAACTTTGAGAATAGACGCCGTTCCGAGTTCTCCGGTATGGAGAACATTGCGTCCTACAGTTGTGAGTAGCGGCAGGACTTTTTCAAACGCTTCGCGTTTACCGCCCGCGAAAATAGCGATATTGCCGGTCGCCGCTCGATGGCAGCCGCCGGATACCGGACAATCCATGGCCACAGCACCTCTGGCCTCGACAAGGTGTCCCAACCGGCGCACTTCATCCGCATCCGTTGAGCTCATCTCGAGCCAGACCTTGCCCTCGCATAAACCTTCCAGCACACCCGCTGCTTCTTCCATCACCTGAGCAGAAACCCGTGGAGACGGCATACAAGTGATTACAATATCGCAGCTCTCGGCCATCTCGCGTGCGGAACCTGCCGTTGTCGCACCCTGATCAATCAGTTGTTCCAAAGCATCAGGATCGATGTCACGAACGCAAACCTGAAAATTATTTCTGACCAGACTTCCTGCAAGTTTGGCACCCACGTTGCCCAGACCAATAAACCCAATCTTCATAAATAACCTCGAATGCAGTGAGATCGTATGTATGCAGGCCGGCCATCAAACTGAGTCAGTTCGAGAATTTATATCCGGCGATTTCAGCGGAAGAATACTGCCGGATTTCGATTTTTTCCAGTTTTTTAAAGCGTTATACCCGCGCGCAAAATCACTTGCAGGAGAACAACCAGAACACTAGTTTGCAACCAGCAAACTATCGAGAAGAGATGTAATACGAGGGTCGTAAGGCGCCACGGTAGCACCGAATCGGGCCACCACTTCTCCGTTGCGATCAACCACATACTTGAAGAAGTTCCATTTCGGTGCACCTGCCTGTTCGGCGAGCTCCATAAAAAGTGGATGTGCATCAGGGCCCTTGACCGGCACCGGCGCCATCATCGGAAAACTCACACCAAAATTTAAGAAGCAGATCTTTGCGGCTTCCTGCTCCGTCCCAGCAGCCTGATGAAACGAATCGGATGTCACGCCGAGGAACCCGACGCCGCGCTTCCCGTACTCCTGATGCAGTGCTTCAAGACCCTCGAACTGATGTGTGAATCCACAGTGGCTGGCGGTATTCACTACAAGGGCAGGTTTGCCGGCGAGAAGCTCACACAAATGACTACTTTCCGAGCTGTGCAGATGTTTCATCTGATGATCAAACACTGCCGGACACAGGTCACTGGCCCAGCCCACTCCGGGAATCAGACAACAAAATAATATCGCCAGATACCCGCGCACTATATCCACTCAGGTTCAAGTTGGGGCTCGTCACGACCCAGAGATTCCTTTCGTTTTGCGACGTATTCGTTGAGAGCTTCCCTGATCCCCGGATCTGTAGGTGGCGCCTCAAATTCCTGCAATACGTTTTGCCAGAGCTCTGTGGCACGTTCGGTGGCATTTTTTGACCCGGCCTGCGTCCAGTTCTCATGGTTCTGCCAGTCACTTAGAAACGGTTCGTAGAACGCACTTTTGTAGCGCTCCATGGTGTGAGCACAACCAAAGAAGTGACCGCCGGGCCCGACCTCTTCCATTGCCTCGAGACCAATCTCACCCAGATCAATTTTGGGAGGCTGCAGGAATTGACTCATGTGCTGAAGCATTTCGACATCGGTAATTATTTTTTCAAAAGACGCGACCAGTCCGCCTTCGAGCCATCCTGCCGTGTGATAGATCAAATTACCGTGACCGAGCACCGACCCCCATAACGACATCTGGGTCTCGTACGTGGATTGAGCGTCAACGGCATTGGAAGCGTTACAGGCGCTGGTCCGGTGGGGCAATTTATAGAGCCTGGAAAGTTGCCCACCTGCCATATTCGCCAGTGAGTTTTCCGGTGTGCCAAACGCCGGGGAGCCGGACCGCATATCAACATTGGATGTAAAACCACCATATATCACCGGTGTTCCGGGATTCGTCAGTTGCAACAGTGTGATCCCAAGCAGGGCCTCGGCATTAGCCTGCACCAGAGCCCCTCCAAGAGTCGCTGGTGTCATCGCGCCCATCAACGTAAACGGCGTGACGGTTACCGGCTGACCAAGTATGGCGAGTTGCATTGCTCCGTAGGCCATACTGTCATCGAGCTTGCGTGGAGAATTAATATTGATGTTCGTCATCACGAGCGGACGGCTCTTCAGATCCTCCAGACTCAGGCCGTTTGCGATGGCGCCCATATTTGCCGCATCAAGCACACGACCCGCACCGATACCGGTTGCGAAAAAAGGTTTATCCGACAGCGTCAGATTCTCGAAAGTCGTATCGAGGTGACGGTTATTCACCGGCAGATCTGTGGGCGCAGTTGCCTGATTGCCATAAAACGTCAGGACGTTGAAGTACTGGCCAAACTTGATCAGTTTTCGATAGTCCTCGATGTTGCCCATCCGACGACCACCAATATTGTCGTGCACATTCGGGGTACCCGACACCAGACCAAAATTGATCACATCGCCGCCGACCCGGAGTGTGTTGTCCGGGTTGCGGGGAACAACCTCGAACGTTTCCGGCGCCTTTGCAATAGTTTCCATCACCAGATTTCGATCGAGCCGAACGATACCGTTCGAACTTACATCAGCGCCGGATTTCGAGAACATATCGAGAGCCTGCTGCCCCAGAACTTCCACACCCTGCTCTTCAAGCAGCTGCAGAGAGGTATTATGTATCAGCTGCACCTGATCTTCGCTAAGAGGCTCAACTGGGGCAAACCGGTTGCGAAGGACGCGACGCTCAATCTGTTTTACCGCAGACTCAACAACCTGTTCTACTTCAGTATTTTGTCTTCGACGACCTCTGCGAGCCATAGTTATCTCCGATCAGTTTTTAATGAATAGCAGGCATTCTCAACGCCATGGAGTTCTATGGTACCGAACACGATGACCCTAAATTGCGTCATCGGGAAGCATTCTGTCGTTTTTTCGGCGCAAGTCACAAAAAAACGACGATGCAATCGACGTTCACGATTTATCGCTTCAGCGTTGGCTTTTGGAAAATACAAACCTGAGAGTGATGCGCTCGCCTTCTTCACCAGCGTATTCGCATCGATTGGCCTCTATGTCATAGGGCAGCCAGGCAGGAAACAACAGGATATCGCCGGCATCCACATCAATGGCATGCTTGAGGGTATTTGGACCGCTCTTGTCTGTATTGGGCTGTTCGCATTGCGTTCGAGGATCACTGAATATCGGCCGTCCACTTTTTTCCGGTGCCCGGACGAAATAGAGACCGCGCCACACTCCTCTGTTTGCGTGCATTTCCTTGTCGTAGCCAAAGCGATCGCAGATATTTGCCCACAAGGCTGAAAGCCAGAGCGGCGTTGCTTGCTCTTCTGCAGTCAGAGAATTCTCAACCTTCTGACGCAAGGCATCTGCAAACATTGTGAAACCGCTCTCCTCATGGAGTGCATCGTGGCTGTGCCAGCCTCCCTTAGACTGCCTGCTCGGGCTAATGCCTCTGCGCTCTTGTGTTCTTAGGCTGATCAATCTGGAAGAGAGATAGACGTTGATTAAATCGGCATCCGTAAGTGTCGTTCGGATAACGGGCGTTGGAAACAAATGCAGGCGTTCCATCAGCGAAGTACTCGTTTGAATCCTGTCATCTTCATGTAAACGTCGGTTGTATTCCGTGGCCGAAATCTGGCGACGGTCCGATTCTCCATGGCGCAGAGCGCCGAATGTCGCCCCAGTTTTCCTCAATCAAAAGAGGTTGTCGCAAGTCACAACTTGCAACCAGCGAGTCCTTCGGCGTTCCACAGGCCAGGCTGACAACCGCGGCTGCGGCGACCGAACCACACCATGGTCCGTCAACGCGCACTCGCATACCGCACTCCATACAGAGATCACGCGCCGTTCGTGCTGGCACCAGACCACCCAGGAAGGCCGGTTTTATTGCCAGGGAATGCGGCAAATCTGATTCAAGCGCCTGCATGAACGCCGGCAATCCGTCCATACACTGGTCCAGCATCACCGCTTTGCCGGTTCGTTCGATGACTTCGAGATTGTCGTCCAATACTTTACACGGCTCTTCCCAGATCAGCCGTGGATCGTCAAATTGAACCACCGTTTCAATAGCGCGCTCACGTGTCAGTCCACCGTTAAAGTCGGCGAGCACGATTTGCTCTTGACTAGCGTATTTCATCGCGATCTCGATGCGTTCTATGTCACTTTTGAGTGAATCCACGCCAAGTTTTAACTGAAATACACGCCATAACCTCGGACTGGTGCTCAACAATGTTTCGAGCTCATCTACAGACATGGCCGTCGGCCCATAATACTCGTCCAGAATTTCCTGTCTTAATCCCCCAAGCATCTTATAGAGCGGACAGCGCAGTTGTCTTGCAGTTGCGTCCAGCATTGCGGTTTCCAGTCCGAACGCCAGACCTCTCATCTCAGGCCCCTGTCTGCGAAGGTCGACGACAACTTCCTCAAGAGCATTCTCAGATGCACCTTGCAAAGACGTCACAACCTGATCTTCTTTTTGCGGCGCCAGGTCGTTATAAAAGCCCTTTCGAACCACCTCACCCCACCCCATTCGACCATCGGCGAACTCAAGCCGAACAAGACGAACGGGCAGATCAACCTGCGTAATGTGGGACATGACATACGGTCCGTCCCTGAATTTGTAAACGTAATCGATCAGGCTCAGATGGGTGATTTTCATAGTCCTTATTCGTTCCAGATGCAGGTTTCTCTACGATTTACCCATTCGCCTGACTTAAGACAGGGCCAGGTCACGATGCGTGTCGGTGGCAGCGTAGATTCAAATTTCAGGTAAAAAAAATGTTCATCCCGGTCCCAGACCTCTGCATGGGTCTCCTGGGTGATGTCTGTGCGATGAATCAGAAACATATTGTCGGTATGCGCAGCACAACAAATCATCTCGATATCCGATTTATCCACACCCTCAAAATGGCTGGGATCAAATTTGAATTCAATATTGTGTACCAGCTTCCCGTTATCGTTCAGCAACGCACGTTTCCGATAAATTATGCCGCTCTTCTGGATAAACTCATCACGGGTTCTGACATCGCCGAGTCCGAATTTGCCCAGTTCCAGAGAGTCATCGCCTGTACCAAAAAGAGCCCGGCATCGACTCTGTGACGTCAGATCGCGTTCATGCCAGACAGTGCTGTCCTGAATTTCACTGCGTTTATCCTCCTCGTGATCACTCCAGTGTTTATGCAGCGTGTACATTCGCATGTACTCGTGCCAGATCACACATTTCGGCGGATGAAATACGTCATAACCATGGGTAAAGGCACGCAGCGAGATCGTGTTTTCCTCGCCGAGAAAGTAGATCTCCGGATCGTGTGGTACATCGGAAACAAACGATCCGTGCGCAAAACAAAAATGGCCTGAATACAGCGTTCCGGGCGTTGGCGCGTCCGACGGCTTAATGTGACCGGCTTGATGCATCGGCACGCCGTGATGAGTAAAGGCGCTAACAACCAAGCCATTTCCGTGTTGTTCCAGTCGCGATGTATCCGCGCATGGCTCCGTATACAAAAAGTTCAGACTGTCTGGATCCGGATCTGTTTCCTGATAGAAGGATTCCGACCCCATGGGTCGATAGTTATTGACATATGTGGTCAGCATGGGCTTTTTAATACCGTCCCGGACTAGCGTTTCGAAGGTATTAATCAGGTATGTATCCCAACCGCGAGCAAATCGATGATGAGAATCCAGATGTAGCGTATAAGGTTCACTGTCGTATTGCTGCTGGAGCTGATATCGGGCCCAGCATACGCCTTTGCTTTCCTGCCACGGGAATTCCAGTATTTTGAACTGTGCTTTGTCTGATAGTGCATCAAGTTCAGGCTTGACCTGTTCGTACTCCGATGGACTGTGCTGCCATGCAATCGAAAACACCAGATTTTCAGGCGCATCCGCTTTAAAAACGCAATCCTTTAAAGTCGAAACCAGCTCTGGGTCACGATACGAGGCAATTTGAACAAAAATCTTCGAATTCACTTCCTTCAACGCATAAAAAAGCCGACTTACGGAGTCGGCTTGTTTGGTCAATCTCTGTCGTAGAGGCCAGACCACACTGCATCCGTGTAATCCGTCCTATCACACGGAATCGGCCCAAATTCTACACTTGGTTAATTTGACTTGGTTAAGGGGGAGCCGTCGGTGATGGCGATGGGCTCGTCGACATTGAAACAAGTGGAGCCGACGGACTCGGTGACATCATGGGAGTTTGTGAAACCATAGGCGATGGTGTTGGCGGTGGCTGTGTCGTCCCTCCGCCCGGACCGCCGCCTGTATCGGTGGTGGCCGCATGTGCAGGCATAACCACAGATCGAACCGTCGGCTTCACCCATTCTTTGTCGAGGGTTTGTGTAATGCCTATGGCACCACTTGCAGCCAGCAGTTTGCTGATTGCTTTTCGTCTGGATGTCGTTCTATCCAGTTCTTCACGGGACACGGATTTTTTATCATTTGTGCTCACTGTGTTCTCCAAATTTTACGCCCATAGAATTCAATGAAATATTAGTGGCGATTGAGGACAAAGTCAATCTGTACCGCAGAAGCCATGTACAATTTCCCTTATTTTTTAATGGCTTAGCTCGTAAACCAACCCAATCAGAATGCTGGCGAGAAGATTGGATCGTGTCAATCTGCGGTTTAAATTCGTTTAGCGTTATTCAATTCAAAAGAAACCATTGGATTTTGTATCGATGGCTTTTTCCCTGCTCTTTCGAAAAAAGGCGCTATGCGCCGGTCAATCCGCAACTGGCATCAGACAACTACGCGTCACCGCCTCAAAATTCTGATTTTGATCGTAAATACAACATAACTGTGTAAGTATCCATCACCAAAGTTGTGCCTCGCCAGAATCTTCTCTCAGGGTGGTGTTCTCTTTGCGGAAATTGTCCACCGCTTATCAATAGAAACCTGACAACAACGAACTCATTCGCAGTATAAGAATATTTCGAACACCCCGAATCACTGTCCGTGCCCTCTGATCAATCACGCATACTTCTGCATATCCCGGCCTATCGCGAGCCAGAGTTGATCCCGACAATAGAAGACGCGCTGCAGCAGGCCAAATATCCCGAGCGCGTTGTCTTCGGGATTTGTCGACAATTCAGCGAAACTGATGGTTTTGACAATCTCGATCGATATCGATCAGACCCTCGCTTCAAGATTATCGATATGCCTCACACTGAAGCCAGGGGACTCGCATACGCCAGAGCATTGATCAACGACACGCTGCTCGACGATGAAGAATATATTCTCCAGCTGGATTCTCATCATCGCTTTGCCCATCATTGGGATGACACTCTGATCACCTGGCACCGGGATCTTGAGCGAGATGGATACAACCCAATCCTCACTGGCTATCTGCCCAGCTACAACCCCAAAAACGACCCGGATGAGCGCGTTCAGGAGCCCTGGATGCAGCGCGTCAACTATTTTTTCAGCCACGGCACTATCTTTATCCAACCGGTCTTGCTAACGGACTGGGAAAACTGTGATGCTCCAGTGCCGTCTCGTTTTATCTCGGGTCACTTTGCGTTTGCACGGAACGCCTGGGCGAAAACAGTTCGCCACGATCCGGGAATTTTTTTCTCAGGTGAGGAAATTTCACTAACCGTGCGCTCCTACACCCACGGCTATGATCTTTTTCATCCGCACAGAGTCGTTGTCTGGCATGAAACCATGCGTGATTCTCGAGACGGCAAACTCGTATGGGATGACATGGCAAAAACCGACCGCAGCGACCAGTTCTGGCAGAAGGAGTCTGACGCCCGTGCTCGCATTCGTCATCTTCTCGGAAGCAGTGATGAGTCGCATGATATGACAGGGTTCGAGTTAGGCACAGTCAGAACACTTGGCGAATACGAGCGTTATGCTGGCATACATTTTGCCAGCCGACGGGTTCAGCCAGAAACGTATGATGCAAGGTTTCCACCCAACCCTTTTCAAAGCGATGACCAGTGGACAGAGTCGCTAAAGTATATCGGTGCCTGCCATTTCCAGATCACTTCACGAGACTTTCCGTCAAAGGACTACGATTTCATTCTGGTCGCCTTTGACGATGATCAGGGACTCTGTATCAGACGATTAAACGTATCGGGCGCCCCGTTAAAGTCGTTGATGGAGCAGGGTACCGAGGTTACAGTCAACGAACGCTTCTTATCCGACGTTAGGATTGCCCGAGTTGTTTGCTGGGGATATAGTGACGCACGCGGCTGGCTTGAACGAACCGAAATCCGTCTCTAAACACGCGATGACCCAATCAGACGTAACTTATGTAACCGGCCTTTGGGACCTGTCACGGCCAGGGCGCGATTTTGGCAGTCACTATCTGCATTACTTCTCCCAGCTGCTTGAACTGGATATCGCGCTGTACATATTCGCTGACGAGTCCCTCAAGGATTGGGTGTTTGAACGACGCAGTGAAAAAAATACAGTTTTTCATGGTTTTAGCCTCGACGAGATCAAGCACTTTTATCAGGATCACTGGGATGCCACCCAAAAAATTCGCACGGACTCTGAATGGCAGTCGCAGGCTGAATGGTTGCGACAATCACCCCAGGCAACTTTGGAATTCTACAACCCGATTGTGCAGTCGAAACTGCCCTGGTTGAATGACGTCACTTTTTTTGACCCGTTCAAATCAGAGGAGTATTTCTGGATTGATGCCGGAATTACGCACACTGTGCGTGCTGACCTTCTGTCAGAGGTGCTCGGGATGCCTCGATCGAATCGATTTATTTTTCTGACCTACCCTCATCACGGCGATTCTGAGATTCATGGCTTTGATCGAACGGGGATGAATCAATACTGCAACATGAACTTCGTCGATCGTATCAGTCGCGGTGGTTTCTTTGGCGGGGATAAATTCCACATCAATACGCTGAATGGTATCTATCACGAACTTTTAAAAGAAACCCAGGATGCGGGGTACATGGGGACAGAGGAAAGCATCTTCACCATCATGTCCTACCGACATCCCGAGATCATCAAGACATTTGAGCTGGAAAACGGTCTGTTACAGCCCTATTTCGAAGACCTTCGGTCCCACTCCTTAACTCAGGAAACAATACTGTACATCCAGACTTACAACACTCCCGAGCAGGTTCGCTGTTTGCTTGAATCGATGAATCAATATGATCCCGACTTGCTCAAACGACCAAAAGTTGTGTTGCTGGACAATTCAGACGACCCTGAAGTTGAAGCGGGCTATCAGTCACTTTGTGGGGAATTTCCATTCATAGAGCGCTTAAAGCGCGACAACCCGGGAATTACCGGAGGTCGGGTGCTGGCTGCCGAGCATTTTGAAACCACCGATGCCGTGCAGTACCTGTATTTCGAAGACGACATGATGCTTTTCGATGGCCACAGTACCGATCGTCAGGGGTTCCCCCGACGAATCGATGGTCTGTATCAGAAACTCTGCAAAATCATGGAAGCCGAGGGCTTTGATTTTTTGAAATTAAACTTTCAGGAGCTGTACGCCATCAACACAACGAATACCGCCTGGTTCAATGTGTCACAGAGGGTGCGCCAGAAAGCGTGGCCAGACACCTCAAGCGGACCGCCATACACGCAGTTCGATCGCATAAAATCCATGTACGGTCTGGCCTACGCGAGTGGCGACATTTTTTACGCGAACTGGCCTCACATAATGAGCCGATCAGCCAATCGGAGAATATTTCTTGACCAGAAAATTCAGCACCCAAGCGAGCACAACGTCATGGCACACTGCTACGAACTATGGATGCAGGGTGACTTGAATGTTGCGGTTTTACTGGCGTCCCCTATCGAGCACAACCGCATCCATGACTATGATCGAACTGCAAGAAAAGAGTATTAGTGCATGTCTATACTAATTGATATCCGAGCAGACGACTGGATGACCGAGGAACAACTTGAGAGTTTTTTGCAGCCACTGCTTCCCGGGGTGTCGATGCACTGCCGTGATGCGGGCGAACAAAAAGCCGACGTCACCATGATCGCCACCGCGCAACTTCGACCCGGCATCCTCAGCGAATACCCTAACGTACGTCTGATTCAAAAACTCGGAGCTGGTGTCGACGCCATAGTGTCGGATTCGGACGTCAATAGAAAAAATATCCGCGTCTGTCGGCTTAAACCCGATATGCCCGCACACGAAATTGCTGAATACTGTCTGACCTACGTGCTGCATTTCCAGCGTCAAGTCGCACACTACGACCAGGCTCAAAAAAACGGTCTCTGGAAGCCCTTACCACCGATGAAAGCCAGTGAGACTACCGTATGCGTGCTGGGTCTTGGACATATCGGAGCACGAACAGCCGACTACTTTGCACATATGGGGTATCGCGTAATCGGTTGGAGCCGATCGCAAAAACATCTGCCCGATGTCGACTGCCGCGCAGGGGAAGACGCGTTATCTGATGTTCTCGCTACCGGAGACTACGTTGTTTCAATCCTGCCCTCCACCGAATTAACGAGGAATCTGATCAACAGCGAAACACTGTCCGGCATGAAGTCATCGGCCGTATTGATCAACGCCGGCCGCGGCGATCTGGTCAATCAGGAAGATCTGCTCGAGGCATTGGATCAGGGAACAATCAAAGCCGCTGTTCTCGACGTTTTCCAGCAGGAGCCTGTGCCCGCAGATCATCCGCTCTGGACCCACCCCAATGTCATTATGACACCCCACGTTTCCGGCTGGCATCTGGACGATGGGCTTGATGTGGTCGCAAAGAATTATCTCGCACTCATTAACAATCAACCTCTCGCCCACGAGGTCGATATACACGCAGGGTACTAATCACGAGAATCACCGCATAGTCACTCGTCATTGAGAGCCGAAGGCGAACCAATCTCGTAGCGAATCCGAACAGCAAAACAAAACCACCAGATTGCCGCAGTCGCTTACGCTCCTTCGCAATGACGTTCCTTTTGCAGTTGCCACCCTACCCAGCACTGCGAGCCTTCATCCGTCATTGCGAACCGAAGGCTTCGCAGACCTTCGTAATGGTCACCTGTCTATATTAATGCGCGTATCGCATCCAGCGTGCGGTCAATATGATCGTACTCCGCAACCGTAATACGAATGTGGTCAGGCAGGTGATAGCCTGCCATCGAACGGATCATGACGCCCTGGGAACGCAGCGTTGAATCTATTTGCTTTGCATTCAGCGAGCAGCCCTCAGGTATTTTCGCCAGCACAAAATTGGTCTGACTCGGATACGGCGCGAAACCAAGTGCGGTCAAGCCATCGGCCAGATAGGTCCGGGCTTCGTGCGCATGTTTAAGCGTCTGCTCAACAAATAACTCATCGTTCATCGCTGCACTCGCAGCGGCGACAGAGAGCGATGACAAATTATTCGGCTGACGAAACCGGTGCATCAGATTGGCCATATAGATCGGGAAATAACCCCAGCCAATGCGCAATCCCGCCAGTCCATGGACCTTTGAAAACGTTCGCAACATGACAACGTTATCAAATTCTTCAACCATGCCCGCACCCGCATCGTAGTGTTCATTGTCGACATATTCGGCATACGCAGAATCCAGTACCAGCACCACGTCTTTCGGTAAGGCGGTATGAAGATTCGTAATTTGCTCTAGGGTCGACATTACGCCAACCGGGTTCTGCGGGTTATCCACAAACACGATCCGTGTACGTTCTGTCACGCACGCTGCCAGGCTGGCGACGTCCAGCGCCACGCTGCTGATTTCAGGCATTACGATGTTCGCGTCCACGACCTGTGCCGAGGTACGAAAGTACATGTAGCTGTAAGGACCCACGACAATTTCATCACCGGGATTGCAGAATAATCGACACAACATTGAGATCAGTTCGCTGGATCCGTTGCCACAAACAATCCCGTCCGCGTTCAGCCCGTGACGTTCAGCAAGTTGCTGTCGAAGATTGCGCGCACTGCCCTCAGAATAGTAGTTCGCCGACCCTGCAGCGTGGGTAATAGCTTCGATCACCTTCGGAGACGGCGACAACCAGTGCTCGTTGTTATCGAGATGGCTCAGCGTCAGCGATGCGTCTGTTATGGGTGCACCCAGAGGATAGTCCGCCAGATCAGCAATGCACTGCCGTGGCTGTGGTCTTGGTTGAGATGCCATTTCTTAATTCAACAGAGTACCCAGTCGGCCCGGTACGTTACCACGCAGACCCAGACGCTTGCAGGCCACATACATGAGTGCCTGATTGCTCGTTACAACAGGTTTATCAATTTGTGTTTCAAGATCATCAACCACCTCGACCGCTCGCATGTCGGTGCACGAGAGAATGACCGCCGCAGCGCGATCGTTATTCGCCTGCAGGCCGAGCTGCAGCACGGCCGACGGAGTCAACTCTCCCTGGCCGTAGTTGCCCAGGTCTTCACCGACGTATTGCAGCTGAACCACATCAATTCCGCTTTGACGGACAAACTCCGCTCCTTCCCGGTTCAGCGTTTCCGTATACGGCGACGCAAATGATGCCGAATCAATGTTGAGATCGCGCAACGCTTCAACCAGCGCACCCGCGGCCGTGATAGCGGACACGCCCGACCGGGTCTCCATACGCTGACGAAATGTTTGGTCGTAGTCCGGACCAAAAGACAGAGTAGCGGAGGTGCAACCATAGATCACCGCGTCCGGACGAACCGCACACAGGGCATCGAGAACCGATTCAAGCGACGTCTCAGCGAACTGCCGCATCTGCTCCGAATCGGGTATCTCGTCCAGATCATAGCCACCGGCACGCATGCTGTGGATCGACACACCTGCGGGCTTCATCATCTGCATATCCGGTTCCAGATTAGAATTCGACACAGGAACAATGACACCGATCCGAGCAGATCCACGATCAGTCGTGTTTTTCATAAACCGGCCTCCGTCGTGCTAGTAGATTCAAGCATCTCGTGTCGGGCATCGCGCGCTTCAGCCAGCGGCTCACGATGATATGGGTCACCCACACCACCCCCACCAGGTGTATAAATTGTCAGGGATTCGCCGGGCTCCAGCGTGCAGCTCCCCTTGCCAAAAAATGCGTCACCTCTGGAATGCACAAAACGTCCCGGGCTGCCATCCTCACCACCTCGCAGGCCACGCGCCGGATATCGGACGCGATCCACCGTACCATAAATCACCAGACGGGTTCCTGGTAATGCTTCGACGTTTATGACCTGCCCGTGGCCACCGCAAAATTCTCCGCGTCCGGCTGAACCCGGACGAAATTCGCGCCGTCTGATCAGCAATGGCGTTGTGCTCTCCGTAATTTCAACCAGACTGCCCATGACACCGCTTGGATAGGCGGTCGCGGACAAGCCGTCTTTGTCCGGTCGCGCGCCGGTACCCCCGTTAAACACCAACTCCTGAGCGAAGGTCTCTCCCGATGCTGTGTAGACACCCTGGATCGGCAGGTCCCAAAGTGTGGCAGCGCCTTCGGCCGGAACCACGTCCGGCAGTACCTGTCGCAGACAGCCAAGCGCCACATCGGGCAACAACTGGCCCAGAATGTGTCGTGAACATACCGGTACCGGCTTGCGCGCATTCAATATGGTTCCTTCCGCAGCGATGACCACCAGCGGTGCCAGTGAACCGTGGTTGTTCGGAATATCGGGCGCGATGGCGCATTTCAAACCGAAGACTGCGTAGGCGATCGTGTAATTCAACGGCACGTTAATGCCGTGGAGAGAGGGGGCGGCGGATTCGTAAAAATCCAGCAGAACCCGATCGTTCGAAATCGACAGTCGCGCCTTGATTGTGACCGGCTCCTCGTAACCGTCGACTGTCATCTCATACTCGAATTCACCAGTCCGCAGATTGGCAATTTTTCGGCGCACCGCGGATTCCGACGCCGTCAGAATTTCCCGCGACAGTGCGCTCAACTCGTTCAGCCCAAAATCCGACATCATTTCGTTCAGTCGCCGCGCACCGTGTTCACAACACGCGATCAGCGCATAAAGATCGCCTTCCGCCTGTGCCTCGCTGCGTGAATTTGCCTTTAGCAGATGGAGTAATGTTTCGTCGATCCGACCTTCATGCATCAACCGCATATGCGGGATGTACAGACCTTCGTCAAACACATCGTTGCCGTCGGGCCCAAGACAACGCCCACCAATGTCTACCAGATGACTGGTGCAGGAGATCATGCCGACAAGATGATCGTCGTAAAAACAAGGCTGGAGCACAACGAAGTCGTTCAGATGCCCCGCGCCATCCCATGGGTCGTTGGTCAGGTACATATCCCCGGGTTGCATGCTGTGCGGCGGGAATCGTCTGAAAAACTTTTCGCATGCCGACGCCATCGTGTTTACGTGTCCGGGTGTACCGGTCACCGCTTGCACCAGCATTCGGCCCTGCGGATCAAAAATGCCAACCGACAGATCGCCTGACTCACGAACAATCGGACTGAAAGCCGTGCGCATCAGCACGCCCGCCTGCTCATCCACAATGGATTGCAGACGATTCCACTGCGCCTGCAGCGCCAAGACGCTATCGCTCTTTTGCGCAGAAGTGCGGGCCGGGTCAGATCTGTTTAGCCGCAACTGACCGTCTTCATCCACCCATGCGGTAAAGCCCGGCGGCACCACGGTGGTGGTCTGTGGCTCCGCGATTAATGCCGGACCGTGCACAGTCTGACCAGCAGACAGGTCTGAACGCCACCATCTCCGGGCATCCATAGGCAGCGCACTCTGTCGGTCATGCATCTGACAATGTTCAGCGCGCCCGCTCGCTGTTTCCGATTCAACGCCATCAGGCTCTGCAGCCTGCATCAGTGGACGCTCCGAAGTGGTTCTCACCAACAGACTCAGCAGTTCGATATCTCCCTCCGGAAGATCCCGCTGGTATCGTTCGCGGTAAGCCGCGATATAACGTTGCCGCAGGACGTCTGTGACGTCGCTGGCCGCAAGGTCATGCGGGAGCTCGATTTCAATCTCGTGCCCCTGACCGGTGTAGCGCATGAGTGCAAACCACCGGGTCACCCGCGGCGATGTCGGCATCGCGGATTCAACTATGGATTCGGCGTCCGCCGCCAGTGCCTGCAGCACCTGAGTCGCAGCTGACGGAGCAAAATCCGACAAGGTCATATAGCGACTGCGAGACAGCTCGCAGGATGCGGGCATCGACAGGAAACCCAGAGCTGAACCCACCCCCGGATAGTCCGGAATCACCACTTTGTCGATGCCGAGTTTGGTAGCCAGACTGGCAGCGTGCAGGGGGCCCGCGCCACCAAAGGCCACCAGCGTATAGTCCGACAGGTTGCGCCCGTGTTCCATCGCGTGAATCCGTGCCGCGTTGGCCATATTTTCGTCTACCAGTTCCAGCATCGCACCCGCTGCATGCACGGGACTCTCAAACAGCGACGCATCAAATGCAGACGACATCGCCATCCGCGCCGCATCCAGGTTCAGCGGCAACCGCCCCTCAGCGAACCGGGTCGGATCAAGATGTCCCAGCACTGCATCGGCATCGGACACCGTCGGCAGCGTGCCGCCCTTGTCGTAGCAGGCCGGTCCGGGATCCGCTCCGGCGCTTCCGGGTCCGACATAAATACGCCCGACGTCGTCCACGCCACCAATAGAGCCCCCTCCGGCGCCGATTTCGATCATTTCGGTCACCGGAATTCGCAGCGGCAGTCCGCTGCCGCGAGTAAATCGGTCCGACCGCGCTGCTTCAAACTGACGTGTCGTGCGACACTGAAAATCGTCGATCAGACAAATCTTGGCCGTGGTGCCGCCCATGTCGAAAGACAGCACACGCTCACTGTTTATTCGTTTCGCCGTCAATTCGGCCAGCACCGCGCCACCGCTGGGCCCTGATTCAACCAGCTGAATCGGTCTGGTTGATGCCGACCGGACATCCATCAAACCGCCTGCCGAGGTCACCAGGAACAGCGGACAACCGAATCCCTCCGCGATAAGGGCGTCAGACACCGAACGCAAATAACTCTGCATAACCGGCTTAACGTAGGCATCGGCTGCTGTGGTCGACAGACGCTCATATTCTCGAATCTCCGGACAGACCTCGCTGGACAAACTGACCGGGACATCGGGCAATTCTTCCGTCAGCACCCGCGCAATCGTTTGTTCGTGGTCGGGATTGGCATAGGCATGAATCAGTCCCACAGCAACCGATTCAACCTCGAGGTTCTTCAGCTGATGGATGACCGATTCCAGTTGGGCAATATTCAATTCCGTATCGACACAACCGCTGGCCAGCATCCGTTCCTCGACAACCAAACGCAGATCGCGCGGAACCAGAGGCGGCAGTTTCTCCAGCCCGAGGTCATACTGGTCGAAACGCGCCTCATACCCAATCTCGAGACTGTCGCGAAACCCGCGCGTGGTTATCAATGCGGTGCGGGCACCTTTGCGTTCGATCAGTGCATTTGTTGCGATGGTCGTGCCGTGAATAATGGCGGCGACGTCGTCCGGTCGCACCCCGGATTCGTCGATCAGTCTGCGGGCAATATCGAGAAAGCCACGTTCAGGTGCAGCCGACGTGGTTGGCACCTTGGCGCTGTAAAGGTGCGAGCCCACCTGCAGCATGGCATCGGTAAATGTGCCGCCGATATCGACGGCCAGTCGCACAGGAGAATCCATAGTCAATGTGATAAAAATTTACGGGCGCGCAAAAAATACGCGGGCGTGGACCGGGCATTAGTCCGTGAGAGTGACGGATGGATTAGGGATAGATCGCAAAGCCACCTTCGCGGCGGCATTCTGGTCTGTGGGAGCGATCGGTCAATGGACGGTTATGGTGTGTGTGATGCAGAAATCCTAAATCAGTGTCGTGTGCAAATCAATCCGCTTCCTGCAGCGCCGCATTGTCGATTAGTCGCACCTCGCCGGCGTAAACCGCGACCAGAACCCTTGCGGAATCATTGAGCTGCGTCGGTGTGTCTGCGGTCCATTGATCCGCATTTCGAACTGCCACGTAGTCGATCACGAACTCATTTTTCGCCAGGATATCCCGCGCCGCGGATTCCAGATTCGACGCATTGCGCTCACCCTGATTCCACAAACACTGGACCTGCTGAATACCCTGATAGATTGACGGGGCACGCTGACGCCACTTCGGCTCGAGTCGAACATTTCGCGACGACAGTGCCAATCCATCGGGTTCGCGCACGGTCGCGCAAGGCACAATCTCGATACTGAGATCATCACTATTCGACATTCGACCCGCCAGATCTGTAACCACCTGCAGCTGCTGGAAATCCTTTTCACCAAAATAGGCGCGGCAGGAACCGACTGTTCGAAACAGGCGCTCAACAATCATCCAGACACCGGCCAGATGACCCGGTCGATAGTCACCCTCCAGTCCCCTGCCAGCGGGACTGGGACATTCTTGCTTTAGAGAAAAGGGGTCGTCTGCTTCGGGGAAAAACTCCGCCAGTGTGCCGGTGTAGACCATATCGCAGCCAAGCTCGTACAACAGCTTCAGGTCATCATCAAAAGTATCCGGGTAGGCCGCCAGATCGTCCGGATTGTTGAATTGCAGCGCATTGACAAAGATGCTGGCGCAGGTCACATCGTTTTCCCGCACGCTTTGTTCAATCAGGGCGGCATGGCCGGCATGAAGCGCCCCCATAGTGGGAACATTGCCTACAGTTCGACGCCGCGCCCTCTGCTCAGCACACCATTTGGTGGCCTCCGATGGTGACGGTAAATGCAATACCTGAGGGACCGATGTCATGATTCAGTAAACAACCCGGAAAAACAGTTCCCCTGTATCTTAAAACCGAAGTGCGACAAAACTAAACAAGAAAATCTTTGAACGGTTCTCGCCACCCAGGGAAACTTTGGTCTAAGATCTGCACAAACAATGTTGAGGGATTCCCATGATCGTTCGACGTCCCGCCGCCCTGATGGTTGTCTCCGGCAAAGCCGGGGAATACTTCGCACGACTGAACGCCATGGAGGGAATGCGATCTTTGATCATCGGCATCATCCCTTTGCTGGCACTGGATGTTCTGGGTACCAAGGAAAAGGTCACGCAGGCCTACCTGCTGGGTTCGGTGCTCACCCTGGCCATCACCCTCAACTTTGCTCTGCTTGAAAAGCTCATCCAGCGCCGCTGGGTGATGACTCTTGGTGTCGGGCTAAACCTCGCAGCCATTGGTTTTTTGCTTTCCGGTTCTCCGAACCTTTTAATGATCGCCATTGGTCTGCAGCAGGCCGCCGCTTCTATTTTTTCGGTATGTCTGTCGCTGTACATCATGGACCATATCGGTAAGAAAGATCTGATCTACACCGAGACGCGACGCATGCTCTATACCGGCGCCGTCTGGCTGGTGGGTCCGACACTCGGCCTCTGGCTGTGGGATAACGCGGGCCACTGGACACCGCTCGCCGCCGCCGCAGTCAGTTCCGTTTTGATGCTGGCCTATTTCTGGTACCTACGCATTGCACCGCAGACCGGAATCCAGAAGGCAAAGTCAAAATCCGTCAATATCTTCAAAATCATCCCCCGATACTTCGCGCAGAAATCGCTGCGGATTGCCTACTGGATCACGTTGTCGCGCTCCATTTTCTGGGTGACGCTGTTCGTGTACGGACCGATTTATGTTGTTGAAGCCGGACTGCCCAAATGGATGGCCGGAGTTATGCTGTCTGCGGTCAGCGCGCTGTTGATGATCAGTCCGTTCATTCGTCGAATCGCCGGCCGGTTCAGCACCCGACGAACCATTATCGGGGGATTGGTGCTCACATCGGCATCAATCATGGTGCTGTATCTTCTTGGCGAACCCAGACCTGCCGGCGTCTCTCTCTGGTTCTTCGCAGCCATCGGCGGAGTCACTCTGGACGTATTGGGGAATATTCCGTTTATGCGCACGGTTAAACCGCGAGAGCGAACGGAAATGACCATGATTTTTTCGACCTGGCGTGAGGGCTCCCAGTTGCTGACGCCACTGCTTGTGTCACTGGTTCTGCTCGTCGCACCGTTCGAAATGTTCTATCTGCTGCTGGCCGCGGTATTGTTGAGCGCGGCCGTGACCGCCAGCTTTTTACCGCGGCGGTTATAGACCTATCATCCGACTTGCCACAGCGGATCGATCATCGGTAAGCTTTGTCCACCGACTTAAATTTTTTACGATTCTTGGACGCACAATACCATCGCCGCTGCAATCGACTGCATTCCTTCGTACTGATCGCCGGCATGGTGTGCATTCTGGGCTTTTGCGGATACACGCTGGCAAAAACCACCGGTCTCATTATCGCGCTGGTGGCGGCAGTGGGTATCGTTGTCGCCACCGGCCGGGCCTCGGCCTCCATGGTTCTGAATATGTACAAGGCGGTACCGATTCAACGGCAACAAGCACCGGGGCTGGTCGATTTATACGATTCACTGGTCGAGCGCTCAACTCTGGAGTATCGCCCGGAGTTCTACTACATCCCCTCGCAAATGATGAACGCATTTGCCACCGGACGCGGCGATCAGGTCGCTGTGGCCGTCACCGATGGACTGATCCGCAATCTGAATGCCCGGGAAATGGCCGGCGTACTGGCCCATGAACTCAGCCACGTAATGCACGACGATGTGTTCGTAATGACACTGGCCGATGCGTTCAGTCGGGTCACCAGCTTTATCGGTCAGGCCGGAATCTGGATTCTGATTTTGTCGCTGCCCGCTTATTTCGCCGGCTACAACTTTCCCTGGTTCGCCGGCATTTTGTTCCTGATTGCACCTTCTGTCACCGTGCTGCTGCAACTGGCGCTGTCGCGCAGCCGGGAATACGATGCCGACGAGAGCGGTGCGCGGTTGACCGGCGATCCCATCGGACTGGCCATGGCACTGAAGAAAATCGAACACCGTCAGGGCGGATGGATGGAGCGCATCCTATTACCCGGTCGCAAAGACCCCCATCCTGCCGCGCTCAGGACTCACCCGCCCACTCAGGAGCGCATCGACATCCTGAAAAAAATGGCCGGCATCGATCCATCGATCAAACTCCCGGTCGATGTGGGACTGGCGGCAATGCCGCGACCGGTCAGGATTATCCACGCGCCGCGATGGCACATGACCGGGCTCTGGTACTAGGCGCTGCTCCGGACCTCGACAGGAACTGAACTTCGAGCAGTCGCGTCACAAACAGACCGGAAACACAGTTCCACTACTGTCCTGAATGGCTGCACAAACTTCAGTGTCTGGAATGTAGTAGTACACAGCACCATTCCATGTTCTTGGGCTAAACGTGATATTGTTTGAAAAAGGCGTTGTGGCACCAATTCCATCTTCGGTATCCAGCACAAAATCGCTGAAGTCGTACGAACTCTGTGCCCCGTTGTTTGGTGTAATCGTGTATGCGACAGTAGTCGACACACCTTCGCAGTGCACATAAAATGAGCCGGTTGCGTTTGCATCGATAGTTACATCATCAATGTCTACCACCGCTTCAAGGTCACCGGTGCCGACGCTGATCCCTTCGAATACCTTCGTCCAGGCGCCCTCATTCGCGAGAAATCCGTCGTAACCGCCTTTTTTGAAAAATACTCGAGAGGTGCAGATTCCATCTATATTCAAACCAAGATTCGTCACTGCGATAGGTTCAGATTTGGCTGTTATGGAAAAAACACTGCCCTTGCCGCCAGTATCTGAATTAAACAATGTCATTGCCGAACGTCCATCGACAACTTCCAGAATGCCGGAATCCCAGGTGCCCTCAACAACGTCATCATTGTCTAACACCCGAAGTGACCAGACACCAGGAGCGTATTTTGATCGAAAGCTGTCCGTGATCGACGTTATGGCTCCTGCGTTCGCAGCTCCACCGGGCAGGCTAGAGCGGTAGTTGTTTGTGGGCATCGTTTCACCACCCTCTAGAACTTCCGCCAAGCTCCACCAATCAACCGGCCACACCGAGAGGTTGTCAGTAAATGTATACACCCCATCAACGTCGCTGGAATCACCTGCGCCACCGCCCTCAGATACGCCGGTACTGGCAAAAATAATATGTTCTTCGCCGTTAGGCGAGGTCAGTATGACCTCCAGATCCCCCAACCACGTATGTTGTAGTCCTAATCTTAGGTTAATAAACTGAATATCATTGAATGCGGGCATATTGATGCCAATCACTACACCATCTGGATCTCCATCAGGGATAGTGGTGGGAAATCCGCCGACCGGCGTACCCGTGCGTTCAATAATCAGTTGCGAATACGCCGGTTGTCCGAATGAAAAACTCAGCGCAATGATCAGTGCGGTAATGTGACACTTCATGATTTTCGTCCTCCCTTTCGGAAAGACTAACATATTCAAGTAAACGAACGATGACCGCAAGAAACACAGATTCGATTGAATCGGCTCTGTCATTTGGCGCAGAAATCACGTCATTGAGAGCCACGTTGAAACAATCGCGGAACGCCTCTGGACTCATGAAAAAACAATCCTGACCGGATTACCGTCATCACTGTCATATCGCAAGTCTGTTCAGCAAATCAACCTTCTCTCCACCGCCGTCATCCGATTGCCTGACGTCCGGTGTTCCGGATCGAAATAACGATCAATCTCTTCAAGTCCTGCTTTTCACATCATGCCGGCCGACACCCGATTTTCGTCGTGGCGTTTGGCATAGACTGCGCTGATCCCCCGGGCACCGGCCTGTCGAATGGATTCCTCAAGCATCAGACTGCCCAGACCCTTACCGACATGCTCGCGATGCACCACGACTTCCTGCGCGTAGGCAATGTCATCCCGTGCAGCGTAGTTCTGTAGATCAGCCGGCATGTCCTCACCAAAGGTCAGTAAACATGCACCGACGATCATTTCGTTTTCGATGGACAGCGACGCCACTGCTCTGCCGTTTTGCAAAAGCTCGAGCACCCTTCCGGTGGTCTCTGGGGTAATGTAATTCCATTCATTGGGCGCGTGTTCGTCGAGCAACACTTTGATTGCCGCGATATCAGATTCGCTGGCGGGTCGGGTAACTATGGACATGTTCTACTGTATCAGTTTGATCCAAACCCGCTCTGATGAACGGGCGCAAAACCTTTCTGGAAATCTCCCACCGTCGAATTCAGATTCCTCTTGAATGCGCGCTGCATCCGCTGAAAATCACCAAAACCCGACAGCTCGATAACTCTGGACTGGGGCATCCCGCTCGAGATGGCGTTGCAGGCAAATTTGACCCGAACCTTCTCCACAAAATGCACCGGCGAATCGTTTAACTCCTGTGCAAAACGTCGCGACAGGGTTCGCGGCGTCATCGCGACCCGATCCGCCATCGACTGCAGCGTCCAGTTTGCCGACGGATTCTGCAACAGCTCGGAAATCAACCCCTGCAGTGCGGTGGACGTCTTGAACTGAGACTCCAGCAGCTCGGAAAACTGACTCTGACCGCTGTGGCGATGCAGATATACAACCAGTTCACGGGCCACACTCAACGCGGTTTCTGCACCCGCATCCTGTCGAACGATGGCCAGACATAGATCGATTCCCGCAGTGACTCCGGCGGACGAGTAGGTACTGCCGTCCCGACAAAACAACTCATCCAAACGCCAGCGCACGTCGGGAAACTGCTGCGCCGCCCGCTCGGCGCGCTCCCAGTGGGTGGTCGCCGATTTCCCCTCCAGCGCACCGGCACCGGCCAGAAGGAGGGCACCCGAACACACCGAGATAAGCCGCCCGTGTGGTCGGGTCTCGAGCCACTTCCCAATCAACGCATCGACCTCTGGCCGCCCCATCATGGCATCCACGCCGGGACCGCCCGGAACCAGCAAATCGTCTGCATCACGAGTCACGCCGGCCGGTCCATCTGCGTTCAGACTGACGCCGCATGAAGACCGCACGGATGCGCCGTCCATAGAGACCGTTCGCAGATCATAGTGGGTCCCGCCGAAGTAGCTCGCCTGATAGAACACCTGCAGGGGCCCGGCCATGTCCAGCAGGTTCATTTGCGAGAACACGAGAATATCGATAGATCGGGATGTTTTGTCCATAATTGATGATCATATGTCAAATAAGACAATGCGACAAGCGTGACAATCAGCGTCAACCTATCGCTGCTGTGAGTCGACCTGATGAACAACCGAACACCATCACCCCGCAATTTCTGGCTGATCCTTCTGGCTAATATTGTTCTCGGCGCGCCCATGCCCATGCTGATACTGCTCGGTGGGCTCGCCGGTGCTCACCTGTCGCCGACACCGTTTGCCGCAACCGTGCCGCCGACCGTTCAGATGCTGGCGGGAATTCTTGTGGCAACACCGATCTCCCTGTTCATGGGCCGATACGGACGAAAGATCGGTTTCCTGGTCAGCAGCGGGATGATGATCGCGGGGGGACTGGTGGGTTGTCTGTCGCTGTGGTGGCAGAGTTTTATGCTGTTGAATGCCGCGCATTTCCTGCTGGGCGCCGCGCTCATCGGCATCAACTACTTCCGCTTCGCCGCCGCCGAGTCCGTTCCTGAATCCAAACAGCCGCGAGCCATTGGGTTCACACTGGCGTCAGGAATCATAGCAGCCATTATTGGACCATCAATTTACTCGGCGACCAGTCATGCGGTGTCCGGATACGCTTATGTCGGCGCTTACCTCTCTATCAGCGTGATCGGATTCATCGGCGCCATAGTGGTCGCATTTTTTGCACATATACCCACTCGTAAAAAAGCGAATACCGCATCAACCAAGTCAAAATCTGCACTCTTCTCTAACCCGGACGTCGTCTTCGCGATTAGCTCAGCAGCTATCACTCAGGGTATGATGATGTTGCTGATGACGCCAACAGCGCTGGCCATGGTGGGACATGGCTTTAGCGAGCACAACGCAAGTGACGTCATTCGCTGGCACGTGATCGCCATGTTTGCTCCCGGACTATTCACCGGGCAGCTGATCGAACGCTTCGGTGCACACCGAATTATTCTGACCGGCATGATCATACTGGTCGCATCCACTGCGGTGGCCGCAGTGGATCACGGACTGCTCGAGTTTTATGTCTCGCTGATCCTGCTGGGAATCGGCTGGAATTTTGGATTCATCGGCGGAACCTCGCTGCTTCAGTCGGCACTCAGTGAAGACGAGCGACCGCTGGTGCAGGGCACCAACGACACCATTCTTGCCATCGCCTCAACTGTCGCATCGCTGTTCTCCGGAGTACTGTTTGCCGGAATCGGCTGGACCTGGCTGGCCATCATTTCAACCGGCGTGATGATCGGCTTTTTAGTGCTGTCATCTTCCCGAACAATCAGAGCCTGATCTGTTTGGATCAAAAGCACAATGGAATAACGTTGCCGTCCGCATCTTGTCTGGCGGCCCACACCTCACCACCTTCAGGAATGTGGTACTAGACGGTTCCGTTCCAGGTTCGATTGCTTATTGTCCCACTGGATTGGGAAGAGATACTGGTTGTAACAGCATCCCTGGTATTAATCGCTAAATCACTAAAGTCGTAGAGCATTAGCGCTCCGTTAGAACCACTATTGGTATAGCGGATCACGCCTGCGCCTTCACAGCGCACAAAAAACGACCCAGTGGTGTTCGGACCAACCATACGCACCACCAGCAGAATCAGTGAGGTTAGATGGTTTTTCATTGTTATACCCTCTAACCCGTGCAGGCTATGACACTCTTGTTTTCGCGGAGACAAAAAATAAGTTTCATACGATTGGGTGATTTACAAAGTGATTGTCATTAACAGAAAATTTGTAGAAGTAACAAACACATGTAACAGGACCAAATTATTGAACTTAACGACGGATAACTCTCCACGTATTCCACTTCGATTATGCGCAGTGTTGTTGCTTGTCTGGCCGGTGCTTTCAACTGCCAACACCAATGTTCTTGCGTCGAACGCCATTGACGCCTGGGAATCATGGACCAAGAAAACCCGGATATCGGACAGCACAATAGTGATCTCCTACAAAGGGGAAGTCGTTGCGTCTTCAGAGAAAAACCGGAGCATCGATGCCCCCTATCCTGTCGCGAGTTTGAGCAAAGCCATAACGGGAATCTGCGCAACGCAATATCTGGAGGATTCCGAGCACACTACCGCCAGCACCATTGGCGATGTAGTGGGTGATCGGCTTTCCAGTGAGAAAATTAAACAGTGGGATAAAAAGCAGAACATCACTATAAAGCAATTGTTGAACCAGACCTCAGGCATCAAGAAAGACATTACGCAGAAAAAAAGCCTGAACAAAACACCGGACTTCGGCACGCCCAATGTCGATACCATCGCCCTGCGATGGATCAAACAGAAACAAAAAGGTAAAGCCGGTGGTGATTTCATCTACAACAACGGGCACTACGCCATGCTCGGGTTGATCATCGAGACGCTGAGCGGAAAGGACTACGAAATGGCGTGTTTGGAAAAAACCCTGAGACCTGCGGGCATTGGGTCGGCCGAGCTCAATCCCGAATGGCGCATCATGTCGTCCTGGGGTGGCTGGAAAATCTCGGCAGTCGACTACCTTAAGTTCGTTAACCACTACTTTTCGCCGAGAAAAGTGGACGGCAAGCGTCCGCAACGATTCGGCATGGGCTTTGTCAGTGATGCTGTTCGATACGGCGCCGGATTCTTCTGGCGTAACACCCGCAGCGGCAACAACTACTGGCATTTCGGCCGCTGGCGCTGGGACGGCGGCGGTCGCTACGCCAACTTCGGCGCGTACTTCGTCTATTACGCCTCGGAATGGGCCGTGTCGGTGAACTACAACAAATACGTTGACCGCAAGACCGGACTCAAACTCGACAAAGCTCTGTGGCAAGCTCTGCACCCGTAGTTAATTCGCAAGAGATTGCCGCAGTCGCTCCACTCCGTCGCAATGACAAATTAACCGTCACCGTCAAACAACCCGATCACCGTCGTTACAAGCCCGAACCCCAACCGTCATTGCAAGCGAACGCGAAGCAATCTCGTGACACCAGCGAAAAACTAAATTAACTTTTTGAAACCCAACATTCACGCCGGCTCTGTCGCCATCTCATACAATGTCGGAACACTTTCACCGAACCGATATCGATATGAATCGCAGAGATCTGATTCGCTACTCCACCGGCGGTGTTTTGAGCGCGGCCCTCCCAGGTCTCGGCTTCGCCGCCGACGCGCCCCTGGCCACGATTCCGTCGACCGGAGAAAAAATACCCACCATTGGTCTGGGCACATGGATCACGTTTAACGTCGGCAACAAGGAATCGATCCGCGTTCAGCGATGCGAGGTCTTGAATCGTTTTTTTGAGCTCGGCGGACGCATGGTGGATTCGTCGCCCATGTACGGTGCAGCCGAAGACGTTCTCGGGTTTTGTGAGGAACGCGCAGCGGGACCAAAAGACTATCTGCGCACCACCAAGGTCTGGACATCATCCAACTCCGAAGGCCGACAGCAGATTGAGCAGTCGTTCGATCTCTGGTCCGCCAATCAGTTCGCGATATATCAGGTGCACAACCTCGTCAACTGGGAGCACCACCTGCCCTATCTGCACGAGCTCAAAGCGGAAGGACGAATTCGCTACGTCGGCATCACCACCTCACACGGCCGTCGTCACCGGGAAATGGAAGAACTGATGCGCTCACAGGATCTGGATTTCGTGCAACTGACCTACAATCTGGAAGACCGTGAGGTCGAAGATCGACTGCTGCCACTGGCTGCGGACCGCGGTATCGGCGTTATCGTCAACCGCCCATTCCAGCGCGGAGCGCTGTTCCGCAAACTTAACCGGCAGCCGCTTCCCGACTGGGCCGCAGACATTGACTGCACCAACATGGCGCAAATCATGCTGAAATTCGTTATCTCCCACCCGGCTGTCACCTGCGCCATTCCCGCTACCAGTCAGCTGGCCCATCTCGAGGAAGATATGGCCGCGCGATACGGACCCATGCCGGATGCGGCACTGCGCACTGAAATGACGAAGTGGTTCGACCGCATTTACTAAGCCGCTGAAGAGATTTGGTGTCGATGTCGGGGGCACAGCATTGCCGCGCCAAGAAACCTGCGCGCCCGGTTCTCAGTGACCGCGAGAAACCTCGGCTACAATCGGGCCACCCAATCCCGCAAACCTCAGCGTGTTCTCCGATCTCCTTTATCAACTCGCAGACTACGTTCCGTATTCCGCAGACATCTGGCGCAGTCTGATCGAGACAATTAATCTGGATCACTGGCCGGAGTCACTGGTGCTGCTGCCCATTTTGGCTTTGCTGATCACTGCCGATCGCATGAGCTCGCGATTTGTCGACGCGTTCTCTTTCATCCTTCTGGCGCTGTGCTGGGCATTTAGCGCATGGGTATTTCTGGCGCAGCATTACGCACCACTGTACTGGGTGGCGGAAAAGATTATTCCGTTTTTTCTGATTCAGGCATTTTTGCTATTGTCCTTCGGCGCCCGATGTCTGAAGCCGGACACTGAACTCGTCGAACGCGACGGTCACCCCGGCGGTATTTTGCTGCTCGTTGTTCTGCTCGCGCTGCCCGCGCTGCAGTTCGTGTTCGGGAATTCCTCTGCTCAGCTCAGCTGGCTCGCGCTGAGTCCCGACGCAACCGCCATCATTACCCTGGCCTGGCTGATCACAACCGGCCAGATTCGTTCCATGCTGATTCTGATACCGCTGGCCTGGCTGGGTCTTGCATCCCTGAACGGGCTGGCGTTAGGACTGTGGGCGGAAGCCCTGCTGCTGCCGGCTGCGCTCGTCATGATCAATTTATACTGGCGCCCGAAACCGGTCACCAACCCGTAGCGTTCAATTACGTCATCGACGCAAACAGCACCCCGGCCAGTATTGATCCGACAAGACCCAGCGCCAGATACAAAACAAACACACGCATATTCACCAGTGAATACACCGCAATAGCCGCGGGAATCGACGACACCGCGCCGGCAATCATGAACGCCATGGCCGCACCGGACGACATTCCGAGAGACATCATTTCTCCGATCAGCGGGATGGCGGCGTAACCGTTCAGATAAGACGGCATACCAATCACCGAGGCCAGCGGAATGGTCAGCCATGACTCTCCGGACAGATAGCGCTGGATCCACTCGGGATCGATGTAAGCCACCATCAGGCTTTCCAGGAAAAACGCGAGCAGTAACCATTTGCCGAGAAACAGCGCAGTCTGAATGCTCTCGCGCTTGAAAAGCTCGAGCCGTTCGGCTGATCTCCAGAACGCCCACACTATGGACTGCTCCTTGTTTGCGCTGCAGGTGGATACGCATCCCGCCGCGACCTGGGGTTTGAGGGGATTCGACAGACCACCCATGCGCTTGATCAGCAGGATCGAAAATCCCGCCATCAAACCGATCATGATGGCGAAGCCCGCTTTCGCCGCGGCAAATTCAAAGCTGATCCCCGCGCTGGTCAGGACAAACATCTCCGGATCCATCACCGGTGAAGCGATCCAGAATGTCATCACCGGCGCCAGAGGAACGCCGGCCGCCAGCATGGCTGCGATCAGGGGGATTACGCCGCAGGAGCAAAACGGTGACAGCGCGCCAAACACCGCGGCAATCATCACCGACTTCACCGGACTGCCCGACAGCGCGCGAACCACCATCTGGTCCGCGCCGGTGGCCTTGATACTGGCGGCAAGAGCCACAGCGAGCAGCAAAAACGGCAGAATGTACAGCGCCGCATCGAGGGTGAAGCGAACACTGTCTGCAGCCTGATGGCTGTCGGCCGCAAACAAAACCAGCAGCGACAGAATCAGAAACAGGACAACCCGATCAATGTTTTTCAGGCTGCCCAATGCGAGGGCCGGTAGCTGTTGTATCAATGTGCTCATGGTGCGCTCCTGTTAAATCTATGATTCTAGAATTATCGAATTAATTAGCCAAAAAAAATCAAACTCACTTAGTGTCGACCCGCACGCAGCAGGCGGACTGCAAATAATCGATCGCCGAATTGATCACGTCGAACTGGGCCGTGCACACCAGCGCATTGCGGTCCTTGTGCTGGGCAATCAGACCGGCATTTTTTAAGTGCAACAAGTGATGCGACAGGGTTGACGCCGGCACACCGACTTCCTGCTGAATCTCTCCGACACGCAAGCCCTCACCCCCCGCTTCAACGAGAATGCGGATAATGCACAGTCGAGTATCGTTCCCGAGCTGGGCAAAAATGGTCGCGGCTTGCAGGTGATCAATGCTCATGTCGCGCAGTGTGGACCTCTTGAAACCATTTGTCAACTATATTTCTAGAATTATCGAAATATATAAAACCGAATCAGACCTACTGTCTCGATTTGTTGACGAGCCAGGGCGGATTGCTGCCGATTCGATCGATCAGAAAATCGATAAATGCCCGGACCTTCGCTGACAGGACATTGGATTTGGGATACACCAGCCACAGTGCGGATCGATCCTTGACGTCGTATCGTGGCAAAACGCGGATCAGCGAACCGTCCTGCAGCTCCCGATAGACACTCCAGAGCGAATTCGCGGAAATTCCGCATCCGGCAACCGTCGCCAGCTTCTGGGTCAGGCCGTCGTCAATCGTCAGTCGACTTCTGGCAAGACGCGGATCGAAGATACCCTCTTTCCCTGAAGAGCTCGCAAGCCGTCGAGATTTCTGCTCCCGAAAGCCGATCAGGCTGTGCTCCGCAAGCTCGTCAGGATGTTCGGGAACACCGTTTGCTTTCAGGTAATGCGGAGATGCGCAGAGTATTCGGTCGTCATCCGCCAGTTTGCGACAGCGCAGACTGGAGTCTTCAATCTCGGAGTTTCTGAGCGCGAGGTCAAAGCTGCCCTGAATCAGATCAAATGGGAGATCCGAAAGCCGCAGGTCAAGATGAATGGCGGGATGAGCCCTCAGGAATTCCGGTAGCAATGGCGTCAGATGAAGCTGTGCAAAGGTGCTGGACGCGGCGACGCGAAGGGTGCCCGAAATCGTCTCACTTTCGAGTCCAAGTGCCGCCCGAGCCGCCTGTTCCTGAGCCAGTATTTCTCGCGCATACGGCAGGAATTCCGAACCTTCGGTTGACAGTGATACCTTGCGGGTTGAGCGATGAAACAGATCGCAGCCCAGAGTCCGTTCAAGCTTGGCCAGCCGGGTACTGGCCACCGACGGAGCCAGCCCCATGGCCTGCCCGGCGGCGCTGATGTTCAGAGATTCCGCGGCCAGCACAAACAATTGAATCGATTCAGTATTCATGATTATTTTCAAAAGCTGAATTATCTATTCCAATTTACAGCGTTTATATTCTTTTTGAAAAGTGTTTTTATCCGAGACCTGATCACATCGTATTGGAGAATCAACATGACCTACTATTCTGTTCTCGCTGTTACCCCCACTTCCGACGACTGGGTCGGTGATTACGTTGAACCGGCTACCGCGCTGGTATCCGCCCACGGCGGTGAGTACCTGGCACGCACCGCGAGCCACGAGCGCCTGGAGGGCGAGGGAGACGACGCCGCGCTTCGCATCATCATTCGATGGCCGTCAAAAGACGCTGCGAACGCATTTATGACCGATCCTGAATACGTCCCTTTGCTGGCCGCGCGAACCAATGGCTCTATCAGTCATCATTTCCTGATCGAAGGCAAAGACGATCTGGCACAGTGAGCAAAATTTGTGTCGGAAAATAGTGTTGCCCAGCGATACCATTTTCCGGCACGAAAAACTGCAATTTGCAGCTCAGTAACCAGACGGTCTTCTGCCTGCTCTCAGCAGATTTGGTATACAAATATCCGCGCGATCACATTGGGCTCTTCGACGGTAAACGGGCGAAATCGATCGCTTTTTTCAATCAGCGTCCACAAACCTTCGGCCTCTATCGAGTCCTGTTTCTCGCGGAACCCTCCCTGCTCATATATGTCATCTCTGACGTTGAAAACCAGATAACCCCGTGAAGCCGTCACCCGCACGAGTTCGTCAAAGCTCGAACTTGGTGCATGCCCTTCGGTAAAAACCCCGGTGGATATAACTGCGGCGAAATAGTCGTCTGGAAAATCCAGATGATCACCGAGCGTCATATTCTGCAGCCGACTGTAGGCACCGGTTTGTTGCGCCACATCAAGCATATTCTCCGACAAATCGATGCCCTCGATATTTCGGTAACCCAGTATTTTCAGATTGTCTCCTGTCAATCCGGTACCGCAACCTGCGTCAAGTATCGGCAGATCAGAAGGCGCAACGTATCGACTCAAAAACCCGGGGGTGAGTGACGGCAGTCTAAACCCGGCTTTCGCATTCTCTCGGTCATAACTGGACGCCCAATCCTGATAGTGTGATTCAAGGGAGGCATTGTCCGTTGCTCCAAATGCGGCCGCGACCGACTCGTTGTCAAATTTGTCGTTCATTAAACCTGTCGATGTGAATCAGTTCAGGGAGATGATCGCACAATTCACAGAACCAGAGACGAACCCGGGCGCTGTTCAATGTGATCGACGAAATCTTGTTTTTCTGTCAAACAGTTGGAATACGGAGAAGTCGGTCGGCCTTACACCAGAGAATGTTTTACCTCAGGGTCACTTCAGCTTTTGGGTTGCCTTCGGCAAGTACCTTAATTAACCCATCATTATGCATTTCAACACGTGCGTGCACGTCGGATCGTGGTGCGAAAAACCAGATGATAGATTTTTGCAGGAAGCGTCAAACACACTCGCATTGGCGTATTCGAGATAGGAAGCTTGTTTGTCTTCACTGTAATTGCGAGAAACCCGGTGACGCGGCAATCGTGTTAACCCAACTGCCGGCGTAACCTCGTCACCGTCGTCTCAAACTCGCTGCGAAAGGCTCGACAGAAAGACGACGCTGAGGGAAAGCCGCAGCGCAGCGCGATCTGCTCCACGCCCAATTCAGTGTCCTGCACCAGATAGCGGGCGCGCTGCAGGCGGAACATTTTCTGGTAGCGACCGGGGGTCATGCCGAGCTCGCGTTCGAACACACGGTTCAATGTTCTCTTGGACGTCGACACTTTCCGCGCCAGCTCGGACACGGACAGCGGGGTCTCCACATGACTGGCCATAATGTCCATTGCATCCAGCAGCAGGGGCGAACCCCGCTCTTCCGCACCCGCGGTCGATTCGTTGGCGCGATGCTGATTGGCGGGATCGTAGGCGAACATGGTTGAGGCGCTGAAGGCCGCCGCCGCGCCGTACTTTTTCTGAATCAGTTCCAGCATCATCGACAGCGTGGCGGCCGCGCTGCCGCTGGTGATATAGGGTTTCGATTCGACAAAACGCTTCCGCGACACCCGGACTCTTGGAAACGCCTCCTTGAAATCATCCAGCTCCTGCCAGTGGATAGTAGCGTCGTGCCCGTCGAGCACCCCCGCCGACGCCAGCAGCCAGGCCGAGGAATCCAGCGCCAGCACACTCGCAACTTTTCGTATCGCCGACCGCAGAACCGGTCTGAGCGCCGACTGATCCATTTTGCGGATGTTGTATCCGGCGACCAGCACCAGATTCTCACCCACGTCATTGACATCGAAACGCCCGTCCGGCGCAATGGTCAGCTCGCTGGAACTCACAGCGGGTTCACCGCTCAGCGTCGACACTCGCCAGCTCGGAGGATTGCCCGCCGCAGCACGGGCATTGCGCTTGACGTCTCGCAGCGGTTCCAGCGCATTGGCCAGCACCATGTTTGAAAAGCCGTCAAACAGCAGAAATTCGAAATCGGGTCGATGTTTTGGCAGCATTTGACAATTTAATGGCACATTTTGGCAATGTGTCAAGGATGATCTGGTGAAAAATCGAGCGTCTAAACCGGTCTGTTCCCCTCTACTGACCGATCATTTTTTGCCCCGGAATGAAGGCCAACGCGATGAATGAGCCCACAGCACTCTGGACCCCTGAAGACGCATCAGCGGGCGACACCCTGATGCACGACTTCGCGCGTCTGGCAGAGCAAACCACCGGGCAGACATTTCCGCAGTACGCCGACCTGCACCGCTGGTCCGTTGAACAGCCCGGCAAGTTCTGGTCGCTGGCCTGGTCCTTTTGCGGCCTGCAGGGTAAGCCGGGAGATGTCGACTATGTTGGCGATCAAAGCATCCGCAACTGCCGCTTTTTTCCCGAGGCAAGACTCAACGTCGTTGACTCGTTTCTGAAAAATGCCGACGACCGCGAAGCCATTGTCTTTATCGGTGAAGACGGTCGACGCAGCGTCTGCACTCGCGCCGAACTGAAAGTCGAAGTCGCCGAGCTCGCCGAGGCCATACGTCGGCAGGGCATTGAAAAAGACGATCACGTGGTTGGCTTCGTGCCCAACATGCCGCAGACGGTTGCCGCCATGCTGGCCACTGTATCGTTGGGCGCCGTCTGGTCATCCTGCGCTCCGGAGAGCGGTGTCGACGTTGTCGTTGATCGCTTCGGTCAGCTCGATCCCAAACTGATGTTCGCCGCGGACGGCTATCACTACGCCGGCAAAACCTTCGACACCCTGCCCACCGTTCAGGCGGTGTGCGAGCGCATTCCGTCCATTGAAAAGGTCGTCGTCTGGCCCTACGCCCACGACGCCGGCAACCTGTCGGACCGGACGGTTGCATACGACGCATTCCGGATCAGTGACGCACCCGAACTGGATGCCGAATCCGTCGGCTTCAGCCATCCGATGTACGTCATGTTTTCATCGGGCACCACCGGCAAGCCAAAATGCATCGAGCATTCCGGCGGCGGCACTCTGCTGCGCCTGATGGTCGAGCAGCAGATCCACAGCGACGTGCGCCCGGGCGATCGACTGCTGTACTACTCCACCTGCAACTGGATGATGTGGAACTGGCAGGTGGCCGCACTGGCCTCGGAAGCCACCATCGTGATCTACGACGGCAACCCCATGTTCCCCGACGTGTCCCGGTTGTTTCAGATCGCCGAATCCGAACGCCTGAACCAGCTCGGTGTATCGGCAAAATTTATCGACGCCGTCGCCAAGGCCGGCTATCGACCCGCGGAGCATCACGACCTGTCGAACCTGCGCACCGTGTTCTCCACCGGATCTCCCCTGTCCCCCGACGGCTTTCATCACGTCTACGACGACTGGGCTTCCGATATCTATCTCGCCTCGATCTGCGGCGGCACCGACATACTCGGCGCATTTATCGGCGGCTGTCCCACCCTGCCGGTCTATCCGGGCGAGATCACCTGCGCCCTGCTCGGCATGGACGTCAGCGTTTTTAATAGTGACGGCGACGAGATTGCCGACAGCCCGGGTGAACTGGTCTGCCGTAACGCGCACCCGTCCATGCCGACGCGTTTTCTCGGCGACGAAGACGGACAGCGCTACCACAGCGCCTATTTCGACAAATTCGACAACGTCTGGTGCCAGGGCGATTTCACCATCCGCACCGGGCGCAACAGTTTCGTCGTTCTCGGCCGCTCCGACGCGACCCTGAATCCCGGCGGCGTGCGCATCGGCACTGCGGAAATTTATCGTCAGCTCGATCGAATCGACGCGGTCACCGACTCGGTGGTTGTCGGCCAGCAATTCGACAGCGACACCCGGGTCGTGCTGTTTGTTGTCCTCGCCGACGACCAGAACCTGGACGACGATCTCGTCAAACGGATCAAAATCGATATCCGAAAAAATGCATCACCCCGTCACGTGCCGGCGAAAATCATCGCCGTGCCCGACGTGCCGCGAACCAAGTCTGGCAAAATTGCCGAGCTCGCGGTGCGCGACGTGGTGAATCAACAACCGGTTCGCAATATCTCCGGGCTCGCCAATCCGGACGCGCTGGACCATTTTAAAAATCAACCCGAACTCGATACCTAACCGGAGGTCACCATGCCCCTTTCCATGAATCGCGATGTTTTTATTACCTGCGCCGTCACCGGCTCGGGCGGCACCCAGGATCGCTCGCCCCACGTACCGCGCAGCCCGGAGCAGATCGCCAACTCGGCCATTGACGCCGCCAAAGCCGGCGCCGCCGTCGTCCACTGCCACGTGCGCGATCCGGAAACCGGCACACCGTCGCGACGGGTCGACCTCTACCGCGAACTCACCGAACGCGTACGCGACGCTGGCGTCGACGCCGTCCTCAACCTGACTGCCGGCATGGGCGGTGACATGGTGTTCGGCTCGCCCGAAGCGCCATTGCCGATCAATGAAAACGGCACCGACATGGCGGGCGCCACTGAGCGGATGGAGCATGTGCGCGTGTGCCGGCCGGAAATCTGCACTCTGGACTGCGGCACCATGAACTTCGCCGAGGCCGACTACGTTATGACCAATACCCCCGGCATCCTGCGCGCGATGGGTCAACAGATGACTGACCTCGACGTGCGCGTCGAAATCGAAGCTTTCGACACCGGTCATCTCTGGTTTGCCAAGCAGCTGGTCGATGAAGGCGTTCTGAAATCACCCGCCCTGGTGCAGCTGTGCATGGGGGTTCCCTGGGGCGCACCGAACGATCTGAACACGCTGATGGCGATGGTCAACAACGTTCCCAGCGACTGGTTCTGGTCGGCGTTCTCCCTCGGCCGCGACCAGATGCCCTATGTTGCCGCGGCGGTACTCGCCGGCGGTAACGTCCGTGTAGGTCTGGAAGACAATCTCTATCTCGAGCGCGGTGTGCTCGCGACCAACGCCCAGCTGGTGGAAAAAGCCGTCGGCATCATCGAGGCCCTTGGCGCCAACGTCATCGGTCCCGAGGCGGTGCGCGAGAAACTTGGCCTGACCAAACGCGCACCCGCGTCCTGACCGGAACACTCCCATGACAGACAAGGCAACGATTGTTGGCGGCGGCGTCATCGGCGGCGGCTGGGCCGCCCGCTTCCTGTTCAACGGCTGGAACGTGTCGGTGTTCGATCCAGACCCGGAAGCGGAGCGCAAGATCGGTGAAGTACTGGCCAATGCGCGTCAGGCTTTGCCACAGCTCTACGACCGCGCCCTGCCCGCAGAGGGCGCCCTGACCTTTCACGACGATCTGGCCGAAGCGCTCACGGGCGCGCGCTGGATTCAGGAAAGCGTGCCCGAGCGACTCGAGTTCAAGCACGTCATCTACAAACAGATTCAGGAACACGCTCCCGCGGATGCCGCACTCGGCTCGTCGACGTCGGGCTTCAAGCCGTCCGAGCTGCAGGAAGGCGCAACCGCCCCTGAGCAGATTGTCGTCACCCACCCGTTTAACCCGGTGTATCTGTTGCCGCTGGTTGAAGTGGTGCCCTCCGACGTCACCAACCCGGAAGTGGTTAGCGACGCGAAAGAGATTCTTACCTCCCTCGGCATGAAACCCCTGGTGGTGCGTAAAGAAATCGAAGCGCATATCGCCGACCGCATGCTCGAGGCCGTGTGGCGCGAAGGGCTGTGGCTAATCAAGGACGGCATCTGCACCACCGAAGAACTCGACGACGCCATTCGCTACGGGTTCGGCCTGCGCTGGGCGCAGATGGGACTGTTCGAAACCTATCGCATCGCCGGCGGCGAAGCGGGCATGAAACATTTCATGGCCCAGTTCGGACCCGCGCTGGAATGGCCCTGGACCAAGCTGATGGACGTGCCCGAATTTAACGACGAGCTGGTGGACCTGATCGCCGGACAGTCCGACGATCAGTCGGGGCATATGTCGATCCGCGAGCTGGAGCAACTGCGCGACACCAATCTCGTCGGCATTATGCGGGCGCTGAAGAAAACCGGCACCGGCGCAGGCGACACCATCAACACACACGAATCCACACTGGCGGGCTGACGCGTTTCGACCCGCGCCGCAAACCAGTATGATCCACACACTATTTTAGACAGCAGTACCTCACCCGACCGCGCGTCAGGAATTGTTATGAATTTTGCACTTACCGAAGAACACGAAATGATCATGGACACGACGAAGGCTTTCGTCGAAAAGGAATTGAATCCCTACGAGGACGAGATCGAGCGCACCGGCGTGATCCCGCCGGAAATCGTGCCGGTCCTGCGGCAGAAGGCCATCGAGGCCGGTCTGTTCGCCGCCAACCTGCCGGAAGAAGTCGGCGGCGCGGGTCTGGATACGGTGTCGTGGGTCTGCTTCGAAAAAGAGCTGTCGAAAACCAACTACGGCCTGCACTGGACGGTAGTCTGCCGTCCGTCCAACGCCCTGCTGGCCTGCGAGGGCGAGCAGCGCGAGAAATACCTGTTCCCCTGCGTGCGGGGCGAGAAGTCGGACTGCCTGGCGATGACCGAACCCGGCGCCGGCTCCGACCTGCGCGGCATGAAAGCCTCAGCCAAACAAGACGGCGACGACTGGATTCTGAACGGCACCAAACATTTCATCTCCTACGCCGACTGGGCCGACTTTGCTATTTGCTTCATGGCCACCGGCGAGGAAGACACCCCGCGCGGCAAGAAGAAACTCATCACCGCGTTCTTCGTCGACAAAGGCCATCCGGGATTCACCATTCGCGACGGCTACAAGAACGTCGCCCACCGCGGCTTCAACAACAGCATCCTCGAATTCAACAACTGCCGCGTGCCGAAAGAAGCGATCCTTGGCGAAGTGCATAAAGGTTTCGATGTGGCCAACACCTGGCTCGGCGCCACCCGTCTGCAGATCGCGGCCGGTTGCGTCGGTCGTGCGGAAGTGGCGATGGATCAATCATTGAACTGGGCCGCCGAGCGCGAACAGTTCGGCCAGAAAATCGGCAAGTTCCAGGGCGTCTCCTTCAAACTCGCCGACATGGCCATGCAGATGAAAGCCTCCTGGTTAATGACGCTGGAATGCGCCTGGAAATGCGACGAAGGCACGGTCACCGATCAGGACATGGCCATGGCCAAGCTCCACGCTACCGAAATGCTGCAGATGGTTTCCGACGAGGCGATCCAGATTCACGGCGGCATGGGTCTGATGGACGACCTGCCGCTGGAGCGCATCTGGCGCGACGCGCGACTGGAGCGGATCTGGGAAGGCACCAGCGAAATCCAGCGCCACATTATTTCCCGCGCCCTGCTGCGACCGCTCGGCGCTTGATGTCTGCGAGTCGGCTGCAACGACTGTTCTCGCCGCAATCCGTGGCCGTCCTCGGCGGCCGCGTGGCGGACAGCGTGGTCGCCGAAATGCAGAAGCTGGGATTCGGCGGCGACATCTGGCCGGTCAATCCCAACCGCGCCGACATGGCGGGCATCCCCTGTTTCAAAACGCTGGATGATTTACCCGGCGTCCCCGACGCGGTCTATCTCGGCATTCCCGGCGGCGCTGTGGTTGAAGTTGTCGAACAGCTGGCAAAAATAGGCGCGGGCGGTGTCATCTGCCACGCCTCCGGTTTCTCCGAAGTCGGCGATGAGGGCAAAGCAAGAAGCAAAGCGCTGATCAAAGCCGCCGGCGATATGCCGGTCGTCGGCCCCAACTGCTGGGGCGTGCTGAACCTGATGAACAGGGCCGCCATGTGGCCGGATTTTCACGGCGCGGTCCCGGTGGAATCGGGCGTCGCCATCGTCAACCAGTCGGGCAACATGGCGATCAACTACACCATGCAGCAACGCGGCCTGTCCATGGCTATGCTGGTGACGCTGGGCAACCAGCTGATGATCGATTCCAACGACTGCCTGGAAGCCTTTCTCGATGACGAGCGCATCACCGCCATCGGACTGCACATCGAAGGCATCAACGACCTCGAACGGTTTTCAAAACTGGCGATTCGCGCGTCCGAACTCGGCAAGCCCATCGTTGCGTTAAAAACCGGCTCGTCGGAAAAAGGCGCTCATGCTACCGTCAGCCACACCGCCACTCTGGCCGGTTCCGACAAACTCTACGACGCCTTGTTCAAACGCCACGGCATTGCCCGGGTGTATTCCGTGCCGGCGTTTATCGAAACCCTGAAACTGATGTCCATCGTCGGCATCCCCAGCGGCAACCGGATATCCACCTTAAGTTGCTCCGGCGGCGAAGCGTCATTACTGGCGGACCGGGTCGAACCGCGCAATCTGGAATTCCCGGATCTCACGCCCGAACATACGGAACGTGTGCAGGCGACCCTGAACGAATACGTCGACGTCACCAACCCGCTCGACTACCACACCTTTATCTGGGGCGACCAACCCGCTATGACCGCCACCTTCGGCACCATGATGGAAGGCGGCTTTGATATAACCGCGCTCATCCTCGATTTTCCCAGAGAAGATCGCTCCCGCGTAGTCGAATACCACATGGCGGTCGACTCCTGGATCGACGCCACCAAAGCCAATAACGCAACCACCGCAATCGTCGCCACCTTCCCGGAATGCATGCCGGAAAACGTCGCGCTGAAACTGGTCAGCAACGGCATCGTGCCCTTCTCCGGCGTTGAAGAATTTCTCGATGCATTCGAAGCGGCGCAATCAACAAGAAATTGCAGTAAGCAACCGATCGTAATCAGCCAAGGCTGGCCGGACAATCCGACCACCCTCGACGAAGCCACCAGCAAAAAGATGCTGGAGGAATACGGACTCACCGTAGCGAAAAGCAAACTGACCACCCCTTACAACGCCGGCGCGGACGCTGACGAACTTGGCTACCCGGTGGTGATGAAAGCCACCGGTATCGCGCATAAAACCGAAGCGGGTGGCGTAAAACTAAACTTACGAACCAAAGGGGACGTACACGGCGCCGCAGTGCAACTATCAAAACTCAGCAACGAGTTGTTGATCGAACAAATGATCCCGACGCCGACCTGCGAACTAATAGTTGGTGTTAATCGCGACCCGCAATTCGGACTCGCGCTGATTGTCGGCGCAGGCGGTATTCTGACCGAACTATTACAAGACAGCGCGCCTATTTTGTTGCCAACAAGTCGCAACCAAATAGACGCTGCCCTGAAATCCCTGAAAGTCGATAAACTGTTACAAGGCTATCGAGGCAAAACCGCCAACCGCGAAGCAGTCATCGACGCAATCGAAAACGTCGCGCGCTTTGCCCGGGATCATGCATCCACCTTACTCGAACTCGACATCAACCCCATTATGGTCAGTGATCAGGCCACCGTCGCCGATGCCCTGATCCGAATACAGAACTAGCAAGAGATTACGACTATGAGCGAACCGATCAAAACCGAAACGCGAGGCGAGGTCCTCGAAGTCACCATCGACCGACCGAAAGCCAACGCCATCGATGCCGCCACCAGCCGCATCATGGGCGATATCTTCGCCGACTTCCGCGATAACGATATCCACCGCGCCGCCATTCTCACCGCAGAAGGCGAACGATTCTTCTGCCCCGGCTGGGACCTCAAAGCCGCTGCAGCGGGCGAAGCCCCAGACAGCGACTACGGTGTCGGGGGCTTCGGTGGCTTGCAGGAACTTCCCGGACTCGGCAAACCCGTCGTCTGTGCCTGCAACGGTCTCGCCTTCGGCGGCGGTTTCGAAATCATGATCTCCTGCGACATCATCATCGCCGCCGACCACGCAACATTCGCCCTACCCGAACTGCGATCCGGCGTCATCGCCGACGCGGCGACGATCAAACTCCCACGCCGCATCCCCTATCACGTCGCCACCGAAATGCTGTTCACTGGACGAGTCATCGACGTCGAAGAGGCCAAACACTGGGGCATCATCAACGAATACGTCCCCGCCGATCAGCTCATGACCAGAGCCAGAGAAGTCGCCGATCTACTTGCGGCTGGTCCGCCGCTTGTTTACGCGGCGATAAAGGAAACGCTGGAGAAGACGTCGCACTTGCCGGAGAAGGAAGCGCTGCAGGTGCTGATGCAACGTAAGCTACCGACTATCGATAAGCTGTATTCGTCTGAGGATCAGTTGGAAGGGGCTAGAGCGTTTGCGGAGAAGCGGGACCCGGTTTGGAAGGGGAAGTAGCGATACCTAAAGTAAATCTATTAAACGTTTGCTCGTGCAAGCCGCAAACAGCTATTTTGATTGTTGTTCTTTGATCGCACTGTTTAGCACCGCGTCCTACCACTCGTACCAAATCGAGAATTTTTCGAAACATAGCGAGCGCTAACATAAACCCGAGTGCTAACCCGGTTACTATGGGACTAAGAATTATTGGCCCGGTCGCCTTGTAGACCTCAAGAATTGCAACACCAACTGCCGCTATCGCAGGTAGAAAGCCTAAATTTTGCACAGGACCATATATCCAGGTCATCCTTTTCTTCAAGCGCTCCCGCTTAATCGAAAGGTGGTCCAACACTCCGTCTAAATCAGCAGTTTCAAAATTGAGCAATTCGTCTTGAATTCTGGATATAAACATTTTATTTTGTTGCAGAAGTGCAACCTGATCACGAACAGGGTGTTTAAACGAGAGTCGTATTTCGCGAAAGCCAATAAAGCTTGAAAACATGCCAACACATATGGCAAGGATGTAAGCTGCAACCGCATAGACCTTCATATCTAACTTAGCCAGCAAAAGACCAAGAACCCACAACAGGATAGCCAATAAGAATATAAACGTGGTTTTGTCAAAGAACTGCTCACCTTTTGCTTCGAAGTCTTCTACTTATTTCGTCAGCTATTTTTCGGGGGGATTACAGTGGGGAATGCTTTAAAAATTAAAACATCTTTCACTCATCAAAATAAAAGACATTTTCTCTTGCTGAACGCCAGACATTTAGTGATTTATAAAAGCTTATTGTTCTAACATAAAAAACATATGGCGTGAGAATTATCCACTAACGTTCGGTTCGACTGATATGTGGCAAAAGTCACATAACAAATTTCTCTTAGTTAGTACATTGCATTCTAGAGAGCAATGTAAACCTGAGAGGAGATGAGTCATGCCCAAGAAAAAATCGAAGCCCGGAGTGAAGAAGTCGGTAGTGAATGCGAAATACCTTCGGACGTATTCAAATTTAGTACCAGACAAACTGGATCCAAGGGATAGATCTTTAATGGCGGCAAGCCCAAGATTGGCTCAATCTCTCCCTGCCTCGGTTGACTATTCGCAAGAAACCGGACCTCCTCAAGATCAGGGTAATACTGGATCTTGTGTTGGATGGTCTGTTGCCTATGGTTTACGACGATGGCTACATTTTAAAGAACACGGGAGACGCAAAAAATTTAGTGTACGATTCGTATGGACAGCGTCAAAGGAAATAGATCAGTGGGTTCCGAATGCACTCTTCGAACTTTCTGGCACGAGTATTAGAGATTCTTTCAAAGTCCTTAGAAAATACGGTATTTGCAGTGACACAATTTGGCCTTTCGATTCGATTCTGCCTAAAACTCAAGATGAAGAAAAGCTATTAAATGACGCTCTTAAAAACAGGATCGGCAATTATCACGCACTAGAAACAAATATAGAAAGAAAGGCGCATTTAGCAAAAAAAGGTCCTTTTGTTTGTGGAGTGCCTGTTTATGCAAATTGGGACGGTATTGGCGCTGATGGGTTAGTCCCATCACCCGGCGGTGATTTCAATGGAGGACATGCTGTATTAGTTGTCGGATACGATGACAACACTAATATGTTCAAATTTCAGAATTCTTGGAGCAAGGAATGGGGCGACAGTGGTTATGGTTATTTTACGTATGACTATATGGAGCAGCACTCATGGAATTCATGGGGTGCTGACCAACTCTCATAACAGCACTTCACCCCACACTTGAGGAAACAGAAAATGAACAAAGAAACGAAAGCAATTTTAAGCTCATCTCTGAAGAATGCGAAGAAGGTACTGGCAAAGAGAAATAAGATTGTTGACAAGAAAAACAAGCGACGACAAAACCGTGGCGCCCAAATGTCCTCTCCGAAAATATCGCCGCAATTGTCTGGTCGCATGGAGCGTATGGCAAAAAAAGGGGCCGATTTCAAAGGGGTATTAATCGCTGAGGGTGATTCTTGGTTTGACTATCCAGGTGACGACATATTGAGCATCTTGGAAGATGAATATGATTATGATGTCAAAAGTGTTGCAAGGAAGGGCGATGAAATACAGGAAATGGCATTCCAAGGCAACCAACTCGAACGCTTTGTTAGAAAATTAGAAAAGTGCATCCGTAGATCGGAGATACCAGACGCAATACTACTATCGGGTGGCGGAAACGACGTTTCAGGTGCGCACTTTGAAACGTTTCTTAATCATGCTGATTCAATAAAACCGGGTCTTAATCTTACCGTCACTCAGGAAGTTATAAATCATAGAATACGCGAGGCGTACCTCCATATTATTTCTATGATTACACATGTTTGCGAAGATAGGCTTGGACGTAAAATCCCAATAATTATTCACGGATACGATTACGCGGTGCCCGACGGTCGGGGATTTAAATTTGGTTTTTTCACTTTCAGTGGGCCATGGTTGGAACCTGGTTTCGATGCGAAAGGATACACGGACATCAACATAAAGCGGAAAATAGTAAAGCAGCTTATCGATATGTTGAACGATGTTTTAACGGGTATACCAATAATAAGGGGATTCAACCATGTAAAGTACGTAGACCTCCGCAACACACTACCGAATGCCTCAAGTTCTTATAAAAAATGGTGGGACAACGAATTGCATCCTACCGATAAAGGATTTGAGCGTGTGGCAAAGAAAATTGTCCAACAGATCTAATCAAGACAGGCGCTTTTACGATTAATTAGACATCATTGACAAAAGTTTTATCGTAACCAATAACTGCTACTAAATCGTAGCCAATTTCTGTTTGTAGTTTACGTGTTGTATGGTAATTAAACTCACATGAATGAGAAAAAAAAAGAACACAAGCCTTCTAGCACACCCGGAAAGATAGGCTTTTACCTTGAGGTCGGTGAAAAAGTTGACAACCGGGAAGTAAAGCCTAGACGGATATATCTTCGAGATGTAAACAATCGTTTACCGCCTACGCAATCTAAAGGTTTGGGATGGGTATATGATAAAGATCAGAAGGGTGAGATCAAAAGGGATTCTTCAAAAAAAGAAGAGTCTCGAAATGCAGATAAAATCGCAATTGATTTTGATCCAATATCGGTGCACTCGAATAGCGTGCAAAATAATACTGTCGAAACAAACAGAAAATATTTGCTCTTTTTGACGGCGGCTATCTTTCTCTTTGGGTTTACGGAAAAAATTGATACACCCTGGTTGAAGATTGAAGATTCTTCATTAGATGAGTTCTTCTTTCCGGTATTTTGCGTTCTCGCATTGGTTTCGTTTGGACTTTACAAAATAGTGTCGAAAGAAAATGAACGAAGTCATAATCAATGGAAGTATGAGCATGAAAAAGAATACGCCATGTTTCAGCAGGATTCTATTCACCAAAATGAAGCGATCCATGTTGAATTACAAAAATTGCAACGAAATAAAATCGAAGAAGAGATACAGCTAACTGTCTCTGACAAGAGAG
>JBCCGE010000008.1:0-60769 GCA_039029455.1 Pseudomonadota bacterium
CTGGCTTCATCGACAGTCAATCCGTTCTTGTCGCCGTATTTGGACGGCACGTAATTCAACCAGAACTGCATATCGAAATTCAGATCGAGCAGAGTGCCGTCCATGTCCAGGAATACCAGATCAATCGTGCTCCAATCGGGTTCTGAGACGGACTTCATCGACGGTTGATTAATCGAAAAACAAATGGCGATGATACACTGCGCGCATGAAAAACAAACCACAAGCCGTAGCGTCGTCTGTCGTGGCTCAGTCCCGACTGTTCACGATTGAATCCGTAGATTTGCAGTTTTCCAACGGCAAGGGAGCTTCCTTTGAACGCATCGTCGCAAGCCACAACGGAGTGGTGGTTGTGATGGCTGTAACCTCTGAACGAAATCTCGTTCTCGTCAGAGAATATGCAGTTGGCAGAGAGCAGTACGAACTTGGCGTCGTAAAAGGCAAAGTGGATCCGGGAGAAGTTCCGAAGGATGCGGCTCAGCGAGAACTGAAGGAGGAAATTGGCTTCGGCGCAGAGCGTTTAACTTTGCTTCGGAGGGCGACAGTGAATCCTGCCTACACCAATTTCAGCTGCCATATTTTCCTTGCGGAAGCGTTGTTTGAGGAGTCGCTTTGTGGTGACGAAATCGAACCACTGGAGCAAATTCACTGGCCGCTTGATCGGCTGGCCGAATTGCAGCACCATCCGGACATAACCGATGTTCGAACGCTGTACTCCCTCTACGCCTTGCAGGGGTGTCTGGACACCCGAAAGCATGATTAACGACATTATATCCATCGCTATTGAAGCCGGAGACGAAATTCTCCATGTCTATGATCGGGGTTTTGAGATTGAATATAAGGGGGATGGTTCACCGTTAACCGAAGCCGACCAGCGGTCTCATGCGCTTATTGTGGAACGGTTGAGCGAGTATTCTCCTGAGATTCCGGTTCTCTCTGAGGAGTCGACAAATATAGACTGGGAGACTCGTCGTCGCTGGGACCGATTCTGGTTGGTCGATCCGCTTGATGGTACCAAGGAATTTGTCAAACGGAATGGAGAATTTACGGTCAACATCGCGCTGATTGATCATGGCAGGCCGGTACTGGGCGTTGTTAACACGCCGGTGCAAAGACTCGTCCATGCCGGATCCGAGACAGCAGGCGCGTTTCGTCAACAGAACGGAGGACCACCCACTCCGATCAGCACACGGACGATGGGCAAAGGCACGACCATAATGGTCGCGAGTCGATCCCATGCCGGACCGGAGATTGAGTCTTTCAGACAACGACTGGAAGCGAAGACCGGTGCGGTACAGACGACTTCGATGGGGAGTTCGCTGAAAATCTGCCTGGTCGCGGAAGGGTCTGCGGATATTTACCCCCGGCTCGGCCCTACTTCTGAGTGGGATACCGCGGCGGCCCATGGTGTTTTGGCGGCCGCCGGCGGGAAAATAACGACATTGAACGGGGCGGATCTGACATACAACAAACCGGATATTCTCAATCCGTGGTTTCTCGCGATGGCTGATTCAGCATTTGACTGGACGGACGTCGCCGCAGGCGTACCGCAGTAGACATTATAAGTTATTGATAAATAGTCTAAAAAAGACAGGGGATACAGAATCAACTCAGAGTTGACCTAAACCCCAACAACGAGTAGTCTGCGGAGCCGTTTTTCCGCAACCTATTTATCTCCAACCATGAGAATCGCACTCTTAGGCGCTCCAGGGTCTGGCAAGGGAACCCAGGCAAAAATGCTGGCGGAAAGGTACAGAGTTCCGCACATTTCGACCGGTGACCTGCTGAGGGCCGCTGTGGCCAAAGACCGAAAATTCGGCAAGGGTGTTCGGGCCGCAATGGATGCCGGTGAGCTCGTCACCGACGAGGTCGTGCTGCAGTTGCTCGAGGAGCGATTGCGAGATAAAGACACAAAACGCGGTTTTATCATAGATGGATTCCCCAGAAACATACCCCAGGCTCAGGCGCTGGATACCCTGTTGGGTATGCTCGGCCGAGGTCTGCAGGTTGTAGTAAACGTTGCGGTTGATGAAGATATTCTGGTAAAGCGAATTACGGGTCGGTTGAACTGTGACGAATGTGGCGCCATTTTCAACAAGCATTTTTCGCCGACAAAAACTCGTGGAAAGTGTGATGTGTGTGGCGCTCGAAAGCTATCCGCTCGTGCCGACGACACAAACGAAAAGGCGGTCGCACTTCGGGTTCAGATCTACAATGAGAACACAGCGCCACTGATCACGTATTACAAAGCACAGCACAAGCTGAGAACTGTAAATTCGATGCTTGGAATCGAGGAGGTTCACGGAATAATCTGTGAAATTGTGGATCTGGAAATCAGACCTCTCGAAATAAAGTTTGTTGAGACCGCTGTTGACAGCATGGACGATGAGGAATCGACGATCATTGCAGGTGGCAAAATAACCAAGATCAGTTCTACGGAAAAGAAACCGAGTAAAAAACGTGTCAGAGCCTCGGCGAAGACGGCAACGACCAGCCGAGGAAAGAAAAAGCCCGCGGCAAAAACAACACGGAAAAAGCCGGCTGCGAAATCGCCGAGTAAGACAGAAAAAGTAAGCGCTGCGAAAGTGCCGAAGAAAAAGAGCGGCGCGAAAAAATCGACGGCTGCGGCAAAACCGTCGTCCAGCAAAACAACGAAAAAGAAAGTTGCCAAAAAATCGGCGTCGAAAAAGAAAGTGGTGGTGAAAAAGAAAGCAACCGCAAAGAAAAAGGCAGTCGCGAAGAAAGCCGTCACCAAGAAAAAGGCAACACCACAAAAGAAAACTGTGGCAAAAAAGAAGGCTGTAGCGAAGAAGAAAACGCCTGCCAAACCAAAATCAGCCCATAAAAAGAGCGCGAAAAAGAAAGCTGTAACCAAGAAAGTCGGCAAAAAGAAGTCAGCCGCACGAAAGTCCAGGAAATAGAGCTGTTTTCGGACTGTGGCGCAGATTCCGTTCAGAGACTATCCCGCGAGCCGCCCCCGTCGGATGCGGCGTGATGCGTTCAGTCGTCGCCTGATGCGCGAGAGTACAGTTACACCGGATGATCTGATCCAGCCACTTTTCGTCATTGAGGGAAACAACCAATCTGTCGCGGTACCCTCCATGCCGGATGTGCATCGATTGAGCATTGACCAAACAGTTACGCGATGCCGATCTCTGTTCGAACTCGGAGTACCGGCCGCGGTTTTGTTTCCGGTCACTGAACAAAATGAAAAGTCTGCTGACGCGCGGGCGGCCTGGCAACCCGATGGGCTCGTGCAGCGTTGTATCAGCGAAATAAAGTCGGCACTCCCCGAGTTTGGAGTTATCACAGACATCGCTCTGGATCCGTACACCAGTCATGGTCAGGACGGCATCATCGATGACCAGGGTTATGTGGTGAACGACCCCACCATCGAAGTGTTGGTCAAACAGGCGCTGTCACATGCCGAGGCCGGGGCGGACGTGGTGGGCCCATCCGACATGATGGATGGACGGGTGGGAGCGATTCGACAGGCACTGGAATCCAATGGGTCAACCAACACTCGAATTTTGTCCTACGCGGCAAAATATGCATCCTGTTACTATAATCCGTTCCGCGACGCCGTTGGATCAGCCGAAAACCTCGCCGGCGGTGACAAGTACACTTACCAGATGGATCCGGCAAATACTGATGAAGCATTGCACGAAGTGGCAATGGATATTCAGGAGGGTACTGATATGGTGATGGTCAAGCCCGGACTGCCTTATCTTGATATCGTTGCCCGAATAAAGCAGACATTCGCTGTGCCGACATTCGCGTATCATGTAAGCGGAGAATACGCCATGCTTAAGGCCGCCTGCGAGAATGGCTGGCTGGATGAGAAAACGGCTGTGATGGAAGCGATGATGTGTTTCAAGCGAGCCGGTTGTGACGGCATATTGACCTACTACACTGAAAGTGTGGCGCGCTGGCTCAACGACAGCTGATTGGTGAGACTGGCGTTCGCCTGCTGAGGTACTGCATTGCCGTTCGAAACGGAATGTATTGCGCTGAATTCACAATAACCCCATATCCATCGCTTAAACTAACCCCTTTGCGGTGTTGATGTATCGATGACGAAATATACGCCCACCGAGATTACCCTCAACCAAAAAACGCGAATGTTAACCGTGGCATTTGATGACGGCACAAAATTTGATATGTCCTGTGAGTATTTACGCGTCCATTCACCGTCGGCTGAGGTAAAAGGCCACGGTCCGGGTCAGGAAAAACTGCAGATCGGCAAGGAGAATGTCAATATTACCCGTATCGAGCCGGTCGGAAATTATGCGATAAAGCCATTTTTTGATGATGGGCACGATTCAGGTCTCTTTACCTGGGAGACCCTGTACATGTTGGGCAAGAATCAGGACTCGAACTGGCAAAAGTATCTGCAAAAACTCGAGGATTCCGGTCACAAACGAACACTTGATTCCTGAATCTTGAACAAATAGCTGGGAGTACTGCTTTGGAAAAAACAACGCATTTCGGATTTCGTGAGGTTGCTAGCTCTGAAAAAGCCGGGCTTGTAGCTGATGTATTCAGCTCGGTTGCGTCCCGCTACGACGTTATGAATGATGCAATGTCATTTGGTATTCATCGATTCTGGAAACAGTTTGCCGCTATGCACAGTGGCCTGAAGAAAGGAAACCATGCCCTTGATGTCGCCGGTGGCAGTGGCGACATGTCTTTGCATTTTCTTAAACAGGTTGGAGCGGACGGTATGGTGACCCTGACCGACATAAATCAGGAGATGCTGGAAGAGGGCAGACGCCGGCTCACCGATCGGGGATACGTCGGTAACATACAGTTTTCAACTGCTGATGCCGAAGACCTGCCTTTTGACGACGGGCAGTTTCAGTGTGTGTGCATTTCATTTGGATTGAGAAATGTGACGGACAAAGAGCGCGCACTGACGGAAATGCAGCGCGTGTTATCCCCTGGCGGACGTTTGCTCGTGCTGGAGTTTTCAAAGCCCGTCATACCTGCACTGGAAAAAGTTTACGACACCTACTCGTTTAACGTGATACCCAAGATGGGCCGATTGATTGCCGGTGATGAGGACAGTTATCGGTATCTGGTTGAGTCGATTCGCAAACACCCGGATCAACAGACTATGAAGACAATGATGCTGGACGCCGGCTTTGACGATGTGCGCGTTCACAATCTGACCGGTGGCATAGTGGCGCTGCATATTGGTTACAGGTTCTGACGTCGCGATGGAGACGTTAATCGAACTGATCAACCGGGGTCTGTCCGGGGTGTTGTCTCTGGACCCGGATGCGCTGGATCAGATTGCGGATCTCAAAGGTCGCTGCGTGTTGATTGAATTAACAGCACCAGAGAAGCAGTTGCATCTGCTTCTTGATCCGGAAGGAGTTCGGATCGAGCGTGATTTTAACGGAGTTCCCGACGTCACCGTAAAAGGCAGTCTGACGGATTTTGTAAAAATCGGCGTCGCGGGTGGATCTGTTTCAACGTCCGGATTGACGATCAGTGGAGATATGGAACTCGCTCAGATTCTGCAGCGGATTCTGTCACAGATGGATCTGGACTGGGAGGAGGCGCTGGCCCGAGTGACAGGTGACACGGCGGCACGAAGATTCGGTGTGGTGACGCGAAAAACAGCGAACTGGGCGAAAGAAACCTCCACTTATAGTGCAGAGAATGTCGCAGATTACTTTAAAGACGAGAAGCGCGTGCTTGCTTCGGATGTGGCCGTTGCCCAATTTGAACAATCCGTTACCAAGTTGAGGCAAGACGTGGATCGGCTGGCTCAAAGGATTGAACGAATCAAATCACGAATACGAGTGGAGTAGGCATTTGTTCAAAGACTTTGCGCATCTCCTTCGAATCGCACGTGTTCTCGTTCAGTACAACCTGGATGAGTTTCTTGAGGCGGTAAGACTTTTCCGTCCACTGACGATTGCGCTCAAACTGTATCCAAGACGCTGGCGCAAGCATGCTGACGTTGGTCGCGGGGAGCGACTGCGCTTTGCACTTCAGGATCTGGGCCCTGTTTTCGTCAAATTCGGTCAGATGTTGTCGACTCGTCCGGATCTGCTTGCGCCTGACATATTTCAGGCTTTGATAAAACTTCAGGACGAAGTCCCACCATTCCCGGGCACACAGGCTAAGGAAATAATCGAGCAGTCGCTCGGTGCAACAATCGACAGCGTGTTCGAGCATTTTGAAGTCGAATCAACAGCATCGGCATCTGTTGCTCAAGTGCATTACGCGCGTCTCAGGGACGGCAAGAATGTTGTAGTTAAGGTGCTTCGACCCGGTGTCGAGGAAATCATTGATCGTGATCTGGATCTTCTTCATACGCTGGCCGCGCTTGCGGATCGATACTGGGCAGAATCAAAGCGACTGAAGCCACGCGAGGTGGTTTCTGACTACGACAAAACCATTCATGATGAACTGGATCTCAAACGGGAGGCGGCGAACGCCAGTCAGCTCCGTATCAACTTTGAAGACTCTGATCTGATTTACGTTCCGGAGGTCTACTGGGACTACACGCGTCGTAACGTCATGGTGATGGAACGAATTTACGGAATCCCTATACGCGAAGTTGAAAAAATCAAGTCTGCCGGTATCAATATGAAGAAGCTGGCGCACGATGGCGTGGAAATATTTTTCACCCAGGCTTTTCGCGACGGCTTTTTTCACGCCGACATGCATCCAGGCAACATTTTTGTTGCCGAAGACGGGCAGTATCGTGCCGTGGACTTCGGCATTATGGGAACTCTGGGCACAGCAGACAAACGCTATCTCGCAGAGAATTTTCTGGCGTTTTTTAATCGCGATTACCACGCAGTTGCCGATGCGCATATCCGCGCCGGCTGGGTTCCTCCCGATACCAATGCTGAAGATTTTGAGGGCGCTATTCGTACGGTGTGCGAACCCATTTTTGCCAAACCGATCAGTGAAATTTCGTTCGGACACTTTCTGCTGGATCTGTTCCGCGTTGCCAGAAGGTTTCAGATGCCCGTCCAGCCGCAACTGGTGCTATTGCAGAAGACCGTGCTCAATATTGAGGGTTTGGGTCGGCAGTTGTATCCGGATCTGGATTTATGGGAGACGGCAAAACCATTTCTTGAAAAATGGATGTCGGAGCAGATTGGTCCGCGCGCTGCGTTGCGCACTCTGCGGCGCGAGTTGCCTAACTTATTTACCCTGGCACCAGAACTTCCGGCTCTAACACATCAGCTAATGTACCGCCTCAAGAACGATGAGATGGTCTTGAAGACGCATGATCAGGAAGTGCACAGACTTCGTGAGGCAATAGTTGCCGCCAATCAGAGATTGTCGAAAGTAATTTGTGGACTCGGTCTGCTTTTGATCGCGTTTGTCACTCACGATTCAAACCTCACAGTCACCGGACCGGGTGATATCAGCTGGCTTGCGTTATGCGCCGGATTCGCTGGCGCTGCCTTCTTGGTCAGTGCCTGGTTGAAACGTATACCTCGCTAGCTCGTGTCCGACTCGTCTGCCAACATTGTCAGTCGGGTCGTCCGTATTCTTCTGTTCGGAGGTATCGTTGGCTTTATCGCCTCAATGGCTTCGATCGCACTGGTCGAATCAATAAAGCTCCTGTTCGAATGGTTAATTCCTTCAACCACGGATCGAATTTCGAGTGCACCCAGCCTGAAGTGGGAATATCTTGTGTACCCTGTTGTGGGCGGCCTTATAGTTGGATTGTTACTGCACTTAAAATCGCAGAAACCGTATCATACGCTCGCGGATTTGATTGGTGCCGTACAGGCAGACAAAACCGGATTGCCTCTTAAAGACAATCTCCGAATGAGTCTGGCAGCGGTAATTTCGATGGGAAGCGGAGCGTCCGTCGGGCCTTATGGACCTGTGGCCACAATGGGTGGCTATCTGGGCGCGTCAATCTGCAGGTTGACGCGAACACAGCGAAATCTTGGAATTGGCTGCGGGGTGGCTGCTGCGATCGCAACTGCATTTAACGCGCCGCTGGCAGGAATTGTGTTCGCCCACGAAGTCATACTCAGACACTACTCCCTGCGCGCATTTGCCCCGATTACGGTTGCGGCATCAACGGGGTTCTTCGTGTCGTATTTCTGGCTTGAGCGGCCGGCTTTACTCGAAATGTCGGCCACGCGCTCAATCTTTGCGCCGGAGTTTCTCGGTTTTGTGGTGGTTGGTATCTGTGGCGCACTTGTCGCCATAGTTTTTATGCGACTGGTGCAATGCTGCTTTCGCTGGGCACATCGCACTGCAATCGCAGCCTGGCTGCGCCCGGCTGTTGCCGGTCTGGCAATTGGTGTAATCGCTCAATGGATACCTGAAACGCTGGGCGTTGGGTCGGTTACAACCAAGCTTGTACTGGTTAGCGATCTCTATGGACAGTGGCAGATAATGGCTTTGATGCTGGCCAAAATTGTTGCCACCGCAATATGCCTGGGTTTCGGATTTGCCGGCGGTATATTCAGTCCTTCGTTGTTGATAGGCCTGCTTATGGGCGCCCTTTTGGGGAACCTGGCGGATGTTGTGCTTTTGGAACAGTCGTCGGGGGTCGTGTTTTACGCGATTTGCGGAATGATGGCGGTGACCAGCCCGATTATTGGAGCCCCTTTGACCGCCATACTGATCGTGTTTGAGTTAACTCACAACTACGATCTGACGACAGCTGTAATGATTAGTGTTGTGTTCTCGAATGTTGTCGCCTACCGATTGTACGGTCGCTCCTATTTTGATCAGCAACTAAAATCCAGAGGGATCGACTTGTCCCTTGGACAAGACCCGGTTGTTCTGCAGCAAGTCAATATGAGTGAGTTTTTGAGAACTGATTTTGTCGCCTTGGAACCGGATCAGTCGGTTGAGAAAGTCATAGCATCAATGGCGCAGGGTAAAACTACGGAAGGCTATGTTCTGGACACAACCGGAAGGCTTACGGGAAAAGTAGTTCTGAGCGATCTTGTCGAGCACTATGGAGATAACCTTCAAGATCCTGTTCAGCTGTGGCAGGAGGAATTTCTCAGATTTGAAATCGATACTTCGGTTTGGGAAGCAATGGAAGATTTGCGTCGTGAGCCTGCCGAAAGCGTTCCTATTGTCGACCAACAAGGTTACATTACCGGCATAGTCAGACCTGTCGATGTGATTAACGCCTACCTTGAGCGAATTCATGGCGTTCGGTCTGAGGCCCATGCCAGCGATTAGTCAGGTTAGTCACCAATAGCCGCTACAAGTACCACTTTGTGATTTGCCCCTGGAGTACCTAAAGATGCCCACGCACCCATTTTCATGGCAAGACCCTTTTGAGCTCGATTCACAGCTGACCGAGGAAGAGCGGTTGGTTCGCGACAGTGTTGCGGAATACTGCCAGGCCTCACTGATGCCGAGAATTGTCGATGCCAACAGAAATGAAACCTTCGATGTCAGCATCATGAAGGAATTTGGTTCGCTCGGGATGCTGGGTTCGACACTGCCTTCCGAATACGGATGCGCTGGTTTAAATCACGTTTGTTATGGCCTCGTTGCCAGAGAAGTGGAGCGAATTGACAGCGGCTATCGATCCGCTATGAGCGTTCAATCCTCCCTGGTGATGCACCCGATATACGCTTATGGCAGCGAAGAACAGAAAAACCGGTTTTTGCCGGGCTTGGCACGGGGCGATCTTATCGGCTGTTTCGGCCTGACCGAACCGGATCACGGTTCGGACCCGGCCGGAATGAGAACCCGCGCTGAAGCAGTAGCTGATGGATATGTTTTGAACGGAAGCAAAATGTGGATCAGTAATTCACCGGTTGCGGATATCGCAATTGTGTGGGCGAAGCTGGACGGTGAGATTCGAGGATTCATTGTGGAAAGGGGTATGGATGGGTTCTCGGCGCCAAAAATTGAGGGCAAGTTAAGTTTGCGTGCCTCGGTCACAGGTGAAATTGTGCTGAAGGATGTGCATGTTCCCGAGTGTAATTTGCTGCCGAACGTGAGCGGGTTGAAAGGTCCGTTCGGATGTCTGACCAAGGCGCGGTACGGAATTGCCTGGGGCGTGATGGGAGCGGCAGAATTTTGCTGGCACGCAGCGCGCAGCTATACGCTGGAAAGAAAGCAGTTCAACCGCCCATTGGCACAGAATCAACTGATTCAGAAAAAACTTGCCGACATGCAAACTGAAATCGCGCTGGGGCTGCAGGCCAGTCTCCGTATCGGACGATTGATGGACGAGAACAACTGTGCGGTGGAGAATATTTCTCTGATCAAGCGCAACAACTGCGGAAAAGCACTCGACATCGCGCGCGCTGCACGGGATATGCATGGCGGCAACGGGATACAGGACGAGTATCACATTATGCGACATATGGTAAATCTGGAGACTGTAAATACCTACGAAGGCACTCACGATATCCATGCATTGATTCTTGGTCGGGCCCAGACCGGGTTGCAGGCATTTTTCTAGAAGCTATCTCATAAATGCATATTGACTTGAATTACGGCGTTGCAAGCACCGTTCCGGTGCTCATTTACCCATGTAAACTGCGCTTCTCACGGTACTTGCGCCTTGTACTCCAAGCCAATCTACTATTTATGAGATGACTTCTAGTTTTATTGTTACCGCCGTGTATTTCGCTTACGGATCAAATCTCCTGTTTGCGAGGCTGCATGCCCGATGTCCAAGCATAAAGTCGCAAGGCACCGCGTTGCTGCAGGGTTATCGGATGACCTTCGACAAACCCGGTGGTGATGGCTCCGGCAAGTGCGGCATTGAACAGGGCACATCGGATGATGTTGTCATTGGCGTCCTCTACTCAATATCTGAGGAAGACATTCCGATACTTGATCGCATCGAAGGCGTCGGCCACGGATACACGAATGCAGAGGTGGTGGTTAATATAAACAATTCAAAAGTAAATGCATTTACCTACCTGCCTACCGATATGAGTTGTCGCTTACCTCCCTATGACTGGTACAAGGGATTCGTACTGGCTGGCGCCATCGAGAATAACTTCCCCAAAGACTATCTGGATCAGATTGCTGCCATCGAATCTGTAAAAGACACAGACGACAAACGTCGCAAGACCAATCTTGCAATTGTTCCCGACCATCTGGGTATCGAGATCTCGAAGCTTTAACGTTGATCTGATTTAAACCCTGTTGTTTCACTACAGGATCACTCGCTGTTGATTCAACGGTCACACTGACCTCACGGACGAGTCACCGAATCATTGCGATCATAGCCAGACCTGAAACAGGTATCTATTTACTAACCAAAAGGGGTCTACTATGATTTTTATTGATTATCTTCGCTCTCGATTTGCCTTTGTTGTTCTTGCACTTGTCACCGCTGCTGCATTTATGTCGCCATCGTTTGCGGGAGGCAACTACTCCAGCGCCGACAAGAAAGATATTGTCGATACAGCTATTGAAGCCGGAATGTTCAACACACTTGCAACCGCACTAACCGAAGCCGACTTGATCGACGCGCTGAAGGGTGATGGTCCGTTTACTGTTTTCGCACCCACCGACGAGGCGTTTGCAAAAATTCCACAGGACCAGTTAGCCGCCATACTTGCTGACAAGGAGTTGCTGACCTCCATCCTCACTTATCACGTTGTTCCAGGCAAGGTAATGGCATCGGATGTCGTAAACGTAGACTCCGCCAGCACCTTGCAGGGACAGGATATTACTGTGTCTGTTGCCGATGGCGTCAGAGTTGATGACGCTAACGTCATTAAGACCGATATAGAAGCGAGCAATGGTGTGATTCACGTCATCGACACCGTATTGCTGCCACAACAAAGCTAAGGAAACCTGATCAAGTCATGGCTGAACAACTTGAGTTCAAAATCGTCGGCAAAACTTCGCAATAGAATGACTATTGCGAGTGAATCCTGCCTTAAACCTGAAGGTTTCGATTTTCAACCTGTTACGCCCGGACTGATGCAGAGTTTCACTTATAAGTGATACAAGAAATCTGGCGTGGAATCGGCCACGCCAGATTTTTATTGTTTGTTTCTGATCGAAGCTTTTCTCGATTATCCGGTGATGAAATCTGTGGCGGTTGAGCCGCAGTCCACTTACCTCTCGCGGCTGCACTGCAAAAGTTTGAACGTGACCGCGATGCCGAATGCTTCAGCCGGATGATTGAGTTTGAGCAACGGTTCAGCCAGCCAGAACCGGACTAGCCCCATTTTTTTGAGTGTGCGGGCGTGGCAAATACCTACCGAGGCGAAGGCTGCGCCTTTCGATTGATGCAACACGGTATAGACGGCGGAGAACCATCCAGACGCCAGAGCTGTAGCCCTGACAACTGAACTGGATGCAAACATACTCTGCTGCCAATGATTCGGATTTAAGATGGTCGATGAATCAAAAGTTGGAAACTTTGTAACGCGTAGTTTTGTCTGTTCCACATCATCGCTGAACCGAAAAGTGTTGCTCATTGACGACGACACGAAAAATTTTTTTCAGCGAACATTCATCAGAAGCCACCTACTGTCCTGAGTATCGCATACCGCGATCTAACGTATTCTTGACATAGGGGTGTCTAATGAAAAAGTGTAATCAACTTGTTTCCGCAATTGCCGCAGCGGCTTTGACTTCAATACCGCTGTCGACGTCCTGGGCTGACGACGATTCCGGTCTCTACCTGTCGGTAACAGCAAACCGACTCAGCGCAGATTTTCGCGACAATGACGATGTGGACTTCGATGACAGCGATACCGCAATCGGCGCACGTGTAGGAATTATGCTGACCGATGTAATCGGGCTCGAAGCTGGTTATATCGATCTGGGTGACTATTCTGCTCCCGGTTCGACTCCGGGAAACCGTATTGAACTGGATGCGCGAGCCCTGAGTGCAGCAGTGGTGCTGAACTGGTCGATTGCGAATCAACTCGATCTATACGGCAAGGGCGGTCTTTACTATGTTGAGGCCGAGTCAAGTTCCACCATAGCAGGCCGAGACTTTTCCAGCGATGACGACGAGTTTGAACCGTTTGCGGCAATCGGGATTGAGGCCGATTTTGGTGCCATAAACCTGTTTGGTGAGGTGTCATCTCTGCAGACAGATCTGAATGATCTGGATGTGGTGATTGCGACGGTAGGTATCAAATACGAGTTCGGCGGCTGATATCCGGAAAATCGCTGATTCAGAAACGTTGGTTTTCTGAATGACACGCCCGTCATTGCGGTTGGCGGGCGGAGTTCAAATCGCGTTACCAGTCTCCTGCAATCTATGCGGGTTCTAAAACCGCATTTACACTGGTTAGAAAAAACCAATTCATAAGCTACAATCCGGGAACGCCCCACGTCCCGGATCGTTTTGATCGCAGACCCGTTTCGGTCCGTGGTCAAAAGCAAACCCGCCTCGATTGCTACTCATGCTGGATCTCAGAATACCGCCGCCACTGGTTGCACTGGCTGCAGCACTGGCGATCTGGGGGATATACCGTGTTTTTCCACCTTTTAGCGTGTCATTTATGCCCGATCCAATTGTCGCTTTACCGATCGCGGTGTTGGGCGTCACAATTGATGTGCTTGCGCTCTATCGTTTTTGGCGTCTGAGGACCACAGTTAACCCTCTGGCCCCTGAGGGAACAAGCGCGCTGGTTACCGATGGGGTTTACCGTTTGAGTCGAAATCCGATGTATCTGGGTTTGTTTTTTCTATTGCTGGCCTGGTGCATTCATCTCGGGGACGCGCGGGGATTCGCGGTATTACTGATGTTTGTTTTGTATCTTAATCGTTTTCAGATTGTTCCCGAGGAAAACGTGATGGCTGAAAAGTTTGGCGATCGATACTCAGAGTACAGGGCGACCACACGCCGGTGGATATGACCGTAGCAGCCTTTGAACGCTATCGGGAAAATGTCGGTATTCTTGTTACTGATGGTTCCGGTAATGTGCTGGTCGGCAATCTTCGGCGAGATCCTTTGGTCTGGATTATGCCTCAGGGAGGTATTCACCCCGGTGAAACACCTGAGCAGGCAATGTACCGGGAGTTGGAGGAGGAGACCGGAATTAAGCCCGGCGAGGTTAGTTTTATTGCGAAAACTCAAAACGCAATTCGCTACAAATTCAGGGAGCCTATGCGCCTGGACGGGTCAGAATATTCAGGTCAGGAACAAATCTGGTTTATCTTGAATATCATCGGTAATCCTGGCCTTCAGGTTCCAATGGACGATGAGTTTCTCGACCTCAGGTGGGCGGAACCATCGTGGGTCCTCCGTAACGTTTCTGCTTACAAGATTGCGGTTTACGAAGAGGTTTTTGACTATTTTGGAAAATGGCTTAGTTGAATATCGACCTATGCATGCAAACATCATTGATAACTCGGGGTGTCCAGCTTTTTTGACGGAAGAACGCTGCGAAATTGAAGAGCTTTCCAACGGCAGCCATGATGAGGGTCTGTCTGTTGCCCGTGCAAGCGTGGCCCCGGGAATCACAACGGCCTGGCACATATTGCATCAGATTGATGAGCGTTATGTGATCCAGTCGGGCACTGGCGATGTTGAGGTGGGTGATCTGCCCCTGCAACGTGTCTACCCCGGTGATGTGGTGGTTATTCCTGCCGGTGTGCGGCAGCGAATCCACAATCCGGATTCGAATCAGGCTCTGGTGTTTTTGGCGTTGTGCACGCCTCGATTTAAAGCTGCGGCGTATGAATCTTTAGAGTTGTGAACTATGACACCAAAGGGTCATGAGTAACGATTCTGCATCGACTCGTCTTCGAATGAGCGGGTAACGGGCTGAATACTCAGTGTTGGCGTAGCAAGATAATTCTCATCGATTTTAAATGTCAGATACTGGTCAATGGCGTTGTATTTTTTTACCCAGGTGGATAATTCGGCAATGTTATCCGGGATTTCTTCCAGTATCTGTTCAAAACTCCGATTGTGGTACGCAAGCGCGTGAGTGCATGTCATGCTCTTCGCAGTGCGCAGGCGGGTTGTGTCACTGAGAGACCTGTCGATCGGGTGCGCCGGAAATCCGCCCAAATAGAACAGTTTCCATTCCCGTTGCTCAAGGGTATCAACAATCGGCGGTAGCTCATGCAGAAGCGTGTCGAGCATTTCTGCATCGTCTTCAAAAACCAGTATGTTTTTCGCATCCCACTTTCTCGCCAGCGCAACCAGTTGCCGGTGACTCAGCGTGCAGCCAATATGATGAGTTCTGGGCGTTTCTACTGCAGGGTAACGAATAACGGACTTTGCGATTCCGAGTCGTGCGAAACGGGTCTGCATGTCCGCCCATCTCGACTCATTTGCCCACACGTTGATGCAAAAAATGGCGTCGAAGTGCGAGAATGGATTCGAATGCTCCAACCCGATGTGCTCCGGCGGAGCCGTCATATCGAGAATTCTGCGGCGCTGAAAAATGTTCTGCAAATCTCTGAGCTGAATCGCGCCTTGAGAGATCAGTGCAATGAAAAAATCAAAGATATCCAATAACACCTGACGCCAGTCACTTTCGTAAACCTGTGCCAGGTCCATGGCGATTTCACCCAGAGTGTTGACTCCATTGGTTCGGGAAAGCACCATCTCCCCCATTTCCTCAACTTTGAACGCGACGGAGGAACTCCGACGTTTGAGATATCTTTGCGCCTCGACAGTTTTTACTTTCCAGTTCGGGCTGACCAGAGGGATTACGAACTGATAATCCTCAGCTACAATGTCATCAATGCGAGCCATTCTGTTAATTTGTAATTTATTATGACCACCACAGCAGAGAATTCAGAAACGTATACTGTTGTCGCGGATTGTCACTGTGGTGCCGTTACCATTGAAGCTGTACTGACCCGTGGAAAAGAAAACTACAGACGCTGCAATTGTAGCCTCTGTCGACGCAAGGGTGCAGTAGTGGCGTCTGTCGAGCTGAACGACCTGCGAGTCGTCGACGGAGTTGAGAATCTGGCTATCTACCAGTGGAATACTAAAACGGCAAAGCACTATTTCTGTAAAACCTGCGGTATCTATACGCATCACCAGCGACGCAGCAATCCAAACCAGTATGGGCTTAATACCGGCTGCATAGTCGGGTTCAGCGGTGTTGATAGCGCAGATGTCGCGCTAGCGGACGGCGCAGCGATGAGCCTGATCCGGTCGTGAACACGCGGGACAAGGGTGGTATTTCTCACCAATTGCGCGAAACCCATATCGAATTGTACAAGTTACTCAAAATTGAAGGTTTGGCTGATACCGGCGGCACGGCAAAAAATCTGATTGCAGATGGTCAGGTTAAAGTGAACGGCCAGGTAGAGACGCGTAAACGATACAAGGCGAAAGCCGGCGACAGGGTTGAGGTTTTTGATGACGTCGTTTTAGTGGAGTGAAAGCAATGGAAGATCTGGTGCCGGGAATCTATCAACACTACAAAGGCGGAATGTACGAGGTCCTTCACCTTGGACGGCATTCGGAAACGGAGGAACATCTGGTGATATACAGGGCGCTCTATGGCGAGCGTGGTGTTTGGGTGCGTCCTTACGAGATGTTCGTCGAGAGACTTGATGTTGACGGGCGATCTGTTCCCAGATTTATGTTGAAAGAGGAACCGTCCGGGAGTACGGGAGGTTGAAATCATGAAATCAACGTTACAGCCGGGTATACGATATGAACATAAATTCGTATTGGGCGACAGCAAAATGGTGCCCGCACTGTACCCGGAAGCACCGGAGTTTCAACAAATGCCGCATGTGTTTGCAACGGGCTTTATGGTCGGTTTTCTGGAGTGGGCCTGTCTGATTTCCGTAATACCCCATCTGGACTGGCCGCGAGAACAGACCGTTGGCACCCACGTTAACGTCAGTCACGAAGCTGCGACGCCTTCGGGGTTCGAAGTGGTGGCCCATGTTGAATTGACCGCTGTTGAGGGCCGTGTACTTCGGTTTCAGGTTGAGGGCCATGACGGTATCGATGTGATTTCGAAAGGCACACATGAACGGTTTGTCATTGATAAAGAGCGCTTTGATCGAAAACTGGCGGAAAAACATGAGGCCTATTAACGGTGAAGTGATGCAACTTTTTTGCCAAGTGACGATCAGTAAAAGGCACATCCGGAAAACACAGAACCTACCAGAGTGAGCTGCATACTTATGAAACGAATATTTGCCTTGTCTTCTATATTGTTGTTTTTTGCGACACCTGCATTCGCCGATGGCGGGGGCGGTTTTAACAATTCTTCAAAGGTACGAGATGTGCCGGAGGAAATCGTAAAGCTGGTCGAGCAGCAGCGTTATGAACGCGCGGTAAGTCGGCTAAAAAAATTTACCAGACGTGAAAAGGACAACGCTGATGCCTGGAACTATCTGGGATATAGCTATAGAAAAACCGGCAATCTCGAGGATTCATTGTCGGCTTACAAAAAAGCTCTCGCCATTGATGGTGAGCACCTGGGAGCGAATGAATATCTGGGAGAACTCTATATCATGATGGCGCAGCCGGATGACGCCAGAAAGCAACTGAAGAAACTGGCCCGAATTTGCGGTAACTGTGATCAGTTTAAAAAGCTGGAAACGGTTATCAACGACTACGAAAACAACAGCTAAATGCAAAATAAAAAGGAGGGCGCGCCCTCCTTTTTGCGGCTTGAGTGATCTTACTAGTGCCCGAGTACGCTCACCACAGCGGCTTTCGTTTTCTCAACAATCTCATCGAGAATGGATTCATCGGTTGTCAGTGGCGGTGCCAGACAGATGACTTCGCTGCGGACCCTGGTAAACAGACCCTGATCAATTAATGCCTTGGTCAATTTACCGCCAAGTCCGAATTCAGGTTCAAACCAGCTCTTGTCCGCTCGGTCTTTGACGATTTCAACACCGCACATCATGCCCTTTCCACGCACGTTGCCAACATGGGTGATATCGTCAAGCGCCTGGTGGAGATTGTGCAGGAACTTTTCTCCTTTCGACGCGGCCTGGCCCGGAAGATCTTCACCCTGGACAATGTCCAGCGTTGCCAGGGCAACAGCGCAGGTGGTGGGGTGCCCGCTGTAGGTGTAGGCGTGCATCCAGGGCTTAGCGCTGGTCGTTATGGTCTCAGCGATTTCGTCACTCATGCCTATTCCACCCAGTGGAAGCGAACCGGAAGTAATGGATTTGGCAAATTGCATCAAATCGGGTTGAATTCCATAGTGCTCCAAACCAAACATCTTTCCGGTACGACCGAATCCGGTAATGACTTCATCTGATACGAGCAGAACGTCGTATTGATCGCAGATTTCGCGAATTCTCTGAAAATAATCATTCTGAGGCGGAATCACGCCACCGGCACCCTGTACCGGTTCGGCGATAAACATGGCGACGGTTTCAGGACCTTGCTTGAGGATCTCTTTTTCCAGTTCGTTCGCGGCGGCAATCCCCTGAGACGACCCATCTTCAGGCATTGGATAATGATAGGGATCCGGAGAGGGAATATGGCTGAATCCCGGAATCATCGGCTCAAACTGTCCCCAGTACCCTGAAATACCCGTTGCACACATGGCGGCAAATGTGACTCCGTGATATCCCCAGATGCGAGAAATGACCTTGGTCTTTTCTGGCTTGCCTTTGGTTTTCCAGTAGAACCGGGCCAGCTTGAAATTGCTGTCTGTAGATTCACCACCGCCTGAAGTCAGGTAGAAATTATTGATCTGTGGATAGGTGACTTCAGCGAGCCGCTGCGCCAGTTCGATAGCGGGCCGGTTGGAACCACCGGCATAACTTGAACAAAATGCCATTTCCGTCATCTGCTTGTGGGCGGCATCTGCAAGTTCCTGCCGACCATGACCTGCACTCACGTTCCACAGGCACGAAAGTCCATCAATAAATCGGTTGCCGTCGGCGTCAAAAAGATAAGAGCCTTCCCCCCTGACCCAGACCCGGGCATTGCTTTGCATTGGAGTGTGGTGCAACGGGTGAATAAGATGCTGACTGTCCTGTTCCAGCAAACTGGCATTGGTTAGTGGTGCATTCATGGTGTTGATTCCGGCGATATTGTTTGTTGCGCGTATTTTGCGCCTGCTTTCACGTTATAGCCAGTATCGTGATAAGAAGTTTTCTACTTAGACAGTGCCAGATTGACGACAAAACCAAATCCAGATTCACATATTAATGGTCGCACCGTTGAGTCCCGAGCGATGTTCTGGTGGACCGTCAAGCTCGTAATCGGGGTGGGTTTAATTGTTCATTCAATTGCCGGACATCTCGGATTCATCGGTCATATTGGCCAGCTGGCGCCCGCAATTCCGTTGTGCATTATTGTTTTCGCCGGAGCCGCGAACCTTTACCACTATGTATTGATCCGTCGCTACAACAGGGATATCTCAAGACCTGAAGTGCTGATTAAAGAAGGTGGTTTGTTCAGCCGCGTCAGACATCCAATGTACTTTTTTGATTTAATTCTTTACCTCGGTATAGCACTTTATCCGATGTCGTATTGGTCCATCGCCCTCTATGCAGCGGCTGTTGTCGCCATCGTCTGGCTCGCGGAAGAAGAGGACAGTCTGATGGCGAATCGCTTTGGCGATGATTTTTCGAGTTGGCGCGAGACAACTAGCGTACTGATGCCTTTACCCAGGAACCTCAAAGCAGCAGAAAATACACATTAAAGGTCACATAGCCTGCGTGGCATCCGGAAGATTTACTCTGGAGACACCGTCCGTCATCCAGGCGTCCTCAAAGGGGCTTTCAGACTGCTTGGACAGTCGAAACAGGTAGCCTATACGTTCATCACTACCACTGATGATAATGACTGGAACGAAAGCGGTTTCGTTCTGTAACTGAGGTTCTCCTATCTCCAGGCTGCGGTGATTGATCATCGGCGCGTAGTCGACCAGATCAAACAGCGTGGCGAATTTTTCAAGCGGTCCCGTGTTGATCTTGTTCGCCGGCGAAGCAAAGCGAAATGTCAGTTCGATTCCGGCGTTTTCGTAGGGAGAATCGTTACGCCCCAATGCTCTCATCTGAATGCCGACAACTTCCTGCGGCTGGTAAACCGGATCGGGGGCCAGCTCAGGGAACAGTGTGTCATTGGTTTGCGCATGCGACATAGCAGCTGTTAGACCGAATACAACGGCCGCAGCGCGTAGAATATGTGAAAAAGTATCAGTGAACGGGAAGTGCATGACAGGGGCTGGGGTTAGTGACTTACTAGGGTAGCAAGCGGCGATCAATGCACTGTGAAACTGGACTCAGATGGGTCAGCGGTCGTCGCCCTCAAAACCGTCATCATCAAGTTTGGACTGACGTGCGGCTTCCGCTGCTATTACCGCGCCTGCTGCTCCGGCTGCGGCCTGAGTCAGTGGTTCGGGGTCAGGTTGTTCACCGGGTTGTGTGGTTTCTTTTTCCTGGGATTCAGGAAGTCGCACTCGAACTTCGCGATGCGCAAAGTGTATATTGGCGGCAGCCAGCGCATCGCGAACCCGGCGATAGGCCTCACGACGGATAACCCATTGCTCACCAGGTTTGGTCGTAAACTTCATTCGAACGATCAATGCCGACTCTTCGACACGCATAACACCCTGAGACTTTAGAGGCAAAATAAAACTGGGACCCATTTCCTCGTCGGCGAGCATTTCCTGACCGACTTTCTTGATCAGTTTGCGAACCTTCTCGATATCGGTGTCGTACGACAGTCTCAGCTCGAGTTTCATTGTCACCCAGTCCCGACTGAGATTCTTGACCGTTCTGACCTCACTGTAAGGAATGGTTTGTACAGCACCAAGGTGATGGCGGAGCTGCATCGAGCGCAACGAAATTTTTTCAACGGTGCCTTTTAACGCTTCTATTTCAATGTATTCGCCCCGACGGAAGGCGTCATCGACCAGAAAGAATATCCCGCTCAAAATATCCTGAACAAGTTTCTGGGCGCCGAAACCAATGGCGATTCCGACAACCCCGGCACCGGCTAGGAGCGGACCAATGGCGACACCCAAAGAATGCAGAACGGTAAGGACCAGGAAAATGACCAGTATTACAGTGATTACTGTCCGCATCAGAGGCAGTAATGTCTCGGCACGGGTCGCACCGGCTCCACCACCGTCTCCTTCAAGACTTGCGATTGCGTCGGGCTCTTCCGGGAGGTTTCTCTCAATCAAAGCATGCAACAATTCCCAGATGATGTAAGCAATCGTTCCGATGATCAGCAGATTTACCAGCTGGCGCAGTATCTGCTGGCCAATAGAATCCTGCATCAGAGTATCCGGCTGCAGCCCCCATGCCTGGCTCAAGAGGAAAACAGCCAGACTGATCAGCACGAAACGAAAGCCGTACTGCACGATATTGACGAAGCGCGCGGACCTCATTTCGTAGCGTGGGCTTTGCAGCCAGGAAATATTTTTGACCTGCTTGATCAAACCGTGGAACATGCGATCAGCGACAGGGAACGCCAGCGTGATCCACCAGCTTTTACTGATCACTCCCGCATCTTCCCACTGTCCCATGAACGCCTTGTACAGCCAAAGCATCCAAAGCAGGAGCAGCCACGCTGTAAATAAAAAAGGCCACGACTGTACGAGAAATTCCCGAGCAAAACTGCCGTTGGGTTTACCCCCTTCCTCGTTGAGGAACATCGCTGTGATTTTTTTACGATAGCGCCAGACCTGCGACAGAATGATCAGATTTAAACCGAGTGTGTACGGAATCAGCATGCCTGAAAGATGCGCTTCTCCAAGCCCCGCGCGTTCAAGATAAGCAAACAGCGCGCCACCGAATTCGATAATAGCGAAAAAAACCGCGAACCAGCGGTACAGTTGTGATGCCGTGGCGTTGTCGATTGAAATAGGCCGCAGAGTATCGCGAGTCGGTGAAAAGATGCTCCGAAGCAGGATCAGCCAGAGTCGAAACTGAATAAACGCCACAAGAAATTCGACAAAGATGTATTCGAGGTAAGTCGAGTTTTTGGTGAACAGTAATCCACAGGCATAGATGGCAATTCCGAGAACAGCAAGTCCAATGACCTGAATAATGATTCGGGTAAAAATAAAGCGAAACTTCAGTGAAGTGGTCTTTTCATGTCGATCGACATAGGCATAGAGGCGATTCAGCAGTTTTCGCGTGGTGAACAATTCACACGCCAGACCAACCAGCAATGCCAGCAGGCAAAAAAGCGCGATCTGAATGCCACTCCAGACCGGTGGATCAGGGACCGTTTTAGCGAGAGCCCCGGCCAGCTCGGCGGGATAGTTCGGCACAACTCTGATCAGCTGAGATATTTTTTCACCCAGCGCCCCGGTACGGGTTTGCGACCACTGATCGAGTGTGGTCTGGTCATAGGACGCACTGCTGTTGTTAAGTTCGGGTTCTGCGGGTGTCTCGACCTCAAGCAGTTCCAATAATGCGTCCCGAACTGCCTCGCTGTCAGGCTTCTCTGCAGAAGACGAATTGCCCGCCAGACTAATCGTCGTTGATTCCGAGACGGGTTCAGACTGAGGCGTGGTGCCGTAGTCCTGCGCGTCTGCGGTCAGGGTCAGATTGAGTGAAAAAATCCAGACACAAAGAGTCATCCACAGGCGGGGGTCGGAATTTCCGAAGAACATTCGATTTTTTGGGTGATGTGACGGCATTCGGGAGCTGGACCGTAACGATGGGACTCGAGCGTCACTACACTAACACGTTACGTGTAACCTAAACCAGAGCAGTCAGGAATCCTTAGTCGGAGAAAACAGACCGTCTTCGGTTTGAACGACTTTTCCAAGCTGCACAAGGTATTCGATCGACGCCAGAATGGACAGTTCGGCGCCCGTGTACAAGCTTGGGGAGATATCGGTGTAGATTATCTGTCTGATCTGACTAAGGCTCGTTGCACCTTCGTTCAGGCATCGTAAAACTTCGGTAACCCGATCTTCCCTATGACTGATGATCTGATCGATCCAGCTTTTGGGGTCGCGGATTTCGGCTCCGTGTGTCGGCCAGAATACGGATTCCGGTCGAGACCGAAGAGATTTCAGACTCCCCAGATAGGCGCTTAAACTGCCATCCGGAGGCAGTATAACGGTCGTCGACCAGGCCATCAGCTGGTCACCACACAAGATCAAATCGTGATCACCCCATGCGAAACAGAGGTGATTGGAGCAGTGTCCCGGTGTATGTAAGGCGGTCAGTTCCCAATTGCCACCTGCAATGACTTCGAGATCGTCCAGTTCGAAGTCAGGAGTAAAATCTCTGTCGGTTCCGGACTCGAAGCCATGGCCATCAGGAGTAGCGTGGGGCCCGAAAGCAAGCACGGGCGCTCCTGTTCGTGCTTTCAACAATGGGGATGCAGGTGAGTGGTCAGAATGGGTATGCGTGACAAGTATGTGAGAGACAACTTCCTTGTCGAGCTGTTCGAGCAAACGGTCAACGTGATCGGGAAGCATCGGGCCAGGATCGACGACCGCGACCTCTCCATGGCCAACGACATATGTACCTGTGCCTTTAAAAGTAAACGGGCCAGGATTTGGGGCGACAATTCGCCGCAAGCCATCAGCTACCTGCACGAGCTCACCATAGCGAGGATCGAATTCCGTATTGAATTTCAGCGCGTTCACCGCTGAAGACGACCCAGACCGGAGATGATTTCACGAACCATCGCCGGTCCCTGGTAGATGAATCCTGTGTAGATCTGAACCAGATCGGCACCGGCATCCAGCTTTTGCTTTGCCGATTGGAGCGAATCAATGCCGCCGATACCAATAATGCAGATATCGTCGCGCAGTCGCTCACGCAGGAGGGAAACCAGCCGAGTCGACATCTCTCTAACCGGAGATCCACTCAGTCCACCGGATTCAGAGGCGTTAGGGTGGCTCTCAACGCCTGCTCTTCCAAGTGTGGTGTTGGATGCCGCGATACCGTCGATTTGAAATGTATCGCAGAGTTTTGCAATGACGTCGATCTGAGCGAGCTGCAGATCAGGCGCAATTTTCAATACCAGTGGAACCCGCTTACCGTGTTTGGCAGCCAGCGAATCTCGCTCAGAGGACAGAACTGACAGCAGGTTTTCGAGCGCCTCGTCGTGCTGCAGCTGGCGCAGATTTTCAGTGTTGGGTGACGATATGTTGATCGTAACGTAGTTGGATTGGCTATAGACGCGCTGCAGACAGGTCCGATAGTCGTCCACAGCAGCCTCGATGGGTGTCGCTGCATTTTTCCCAATATTGATACCCTTCAGCACCCGAGAATCCGAACGTGATACGTTTTCCAGAAACTGATCGAGCCCGACGCTATTGAAGCCCATTCGGTTAATTAAGGCCTTGTGTTCGGCTAGCCGAAAAAGTCTGGGTCGTGGATTGCCCGATTGGGGCTTTGGGGTCACTGTTCCCATTTCAACAAAACCGAATCCGATCTGCGAAAATGCGTCAGCGCAGGTTCCGTGCTTGTCCAGACCCGCTGCAAGCCCAACGCGATTGGGAAAACTCAGCCCCATTACGGTGACAGGCTCTGTGTTCGGCAACTCGGGGTAAGTTGCACGAAGAAGCCGGCGTCCCGATCTGGAACTGCTCAGTTTGGCCAGCGTGGGCATTACCAGATTGTGACTGGTTTCCGCATCCAGACTGAAAAGCAGGGGACGAATCAGTCTGTACATATCCATTAAAACGTTTCTCCGGCTCTTAGAAGACGCCACTTGCCGACGGGTAGATCAGCCAGCATAACGTTGCCAATACGCACCCGTATGAGACGTGTAACCTGCAATTCCACCTGTTCGCACATGCGTCTAATCTGTCGTTTACGACCCTCAGTCAAAACAAACCGAAGTTGTGATCCTTTTAAATGCTCGACACGCGCATTTTTCAGAGGCTTACCGTCGAGGGTCAGACCGCTGCGCAGCCTGCTCAAAGCCGAATTGTCAATGTTGCCTCGGGCCCATACCAGGTATTCCTTTTCTATAGCGCTGTTTTCACCAATCAGTTGTTTTGCAATTCGCCCGTCTTTTGTAAAAACGATCAGGCCCATCGAGTCAATATCCAATCGCCCAGCCGGTGCAAGGCCGTGCCGATTGGGCGCTCTTTCTCCGGTATTTTGAGCATTTTCAGATTCGATCAGCATGATCGCGGACTGATGACCGTCCTCGGGTAAACCCGATACCAGTCCAACGGGTTTGTTTAACAACACCGTCGCAAAACCGGCCTGCTGAGCGGCGGCCTGCTCCGAAAGCTCTACCACCTGAGTATCGTCAACCCGGATACCGAGTGTGGTGACGGGTTCGCCGTCAACGAGAACCCAGCCGCGTTCAATAAAGCGGTCTGCTTCGCGACGTGAACACATACCCCGCTGAGCCATTAGCTTGGATAACCGAATCTCGCCCACGGTATGTCGCTAGCTCTTGTTTGATGTCAGATGCAGTTTTGTCGATTCGACCGCGTTACCGATATACGTGTGCGGAGTCATCTTGAGAAGTTCGTCACGCGCTGAGTCGGGAATGTCCAGACTTTCGATAAACGCAGCCAGGGTTTCCGGAGTGATACCGGAATGTCCGCGGGTCAGTTCTTTGAGTTTTTCATAGGGCTCTGCGATTCCGTAGCGTCGCATCACGGTTTGAATCGGTTCCGCGAGCACTTCCCAGTTGTTGTCCAGATCCTGATTTAGCCGATCTTCATTCAGTGCCAGTTTGCCAAGGCCTTTCAGAGTAGATTGAATCGCAAGCAGGGTGTAACCCACACCCACACCTAAATTGCGCATTACAGTGGAATCTGTAAGGTCTCGCTGCCACCGACTGATCGGTAGTTTTTCGGCCAGATGCGCTAGTACCGCATTAGCCAGACCAAGGTTTCCTTCTGAATTCTCAAAGTCTATTGGATTGACCTTGTGCGGCATCGTGCTTGAACCGACTTCACCTGCGATGGCCTTCTGTTTGAAGTAGCCGATCGATATGTAGCTCCAGATGTCCCGGTCGAGGTCAATCAGAATGGTATTGAACCGCTGTAATGTGTGACTGAACTCCGCAATATAGTCATGGGGTTCGATCTGAGTCGTCATCGGCAGATAGTCAAGCTCCAGGGATTCGACAAAACTTTTGGCGATGTGCGGCCAGTCAAGCTCCGGATAAGCGGCGAGGTGCGCATTGAAGTTTCCAACTGCGCCGTTTATTTTACCAAAGACGGGTTGGGTCTCCAGCTGTTCAAGCACTCGCCGCAATCGATAGGTTACGTTAGCCAGCTCCTTGCCGACTGTGGTTGGGCTTGCCGGCTGTCCATGGGTTCGCGCCAGCATCGGTTTACCGGCCATTGATTCCGCCATGGATTCAAGTGTCTGGACGAGCTCGACGGCGTTTGGAATCAGCACGCGGTCGCGTGCTTCTTTCAACATTAATCCGTAGGAAAGGTTGTTAATATCCTCAGAGGTGCAGGCAAAGTGCACAAACTCGCCAACACGATCCAGTTGTGGACGGTCTGAGAATACGCGCTTGATGAAATACTCAACGGCTTTGACATCGTGATTGGTGGTGCGCTCGATGTCTTTGACGGTTTGAGCCTGATCTGACGAAAAATGGTCAGCAAGATTTTTCAGAAACTCCAGATCGTTCGTGCTGAAAGGGGGAACTTCGGCAATGCCGGATTGATTCGACAAATGAATCAACCAGTTGATTTCGACCCTGACGCGGGCATGTATTAATCCGAACTCACTGAAGTGTTCACGCAGGGGCGCGGTTTTGTTGCCGTAGCGTCCGTCGAGCGGAGACACGGCCGTTAGCGGTGAAAGGTCTGGAAATGAATCGCGCACGGTGCAGCTAACTTACTTTGGGTGTATTGATTTTATCACGGGCCTAATTTCTCTCCGACAATGTCAACAAAACTAATTATTCATAATTACAGTTGCTGGAGACCGAGTTCACGAAGCAGCGCAACGAGCATTTCGCCGCTTTGGTGTCTGTGCTCGCGATGAATGCTTGCGGCCGTTTTTGCGTCGCCGCGAACGATCGCATCGAACACCTCGCGATGCTCCTGATTTGATTTCAGCGGGGGTGGTCGCAGCCTCAGTGTCAACAACCGAGCCCGGTGGCATTGATCCCACAACATATTTACGATCGAGATCAGTCGACGGTTTCCGGTGAGTGAAACCAGTTGCCGATGAAACTGCTGGTCAGCTTGTGCCCATCTGTCGAGGTCATTTTCTTCGAGGCTCGTGTCCATCTGGTCAACGCTATGTTCCAGGACCTGACGCCCTGACGAGTCCAAACCATTGAGCGCAAGGGTTTCTACAGCAACACATTCCAGTCCGGTCAGTATGGAGTAAATTTCGGCCATGTCATCAGGTGATACCGGTTTTACCCGCATGCCGTGTCTTGGAATAACGTCAATCAAACCTTCTCGGGCGAGTTGCTGCAGCGCCTCACGAACAGGTGTGCGACTCATTTTCAGCTGGCTGGCGATTTCATTTTCCAGCATTTGCGTATTTGCTGTCAGCTGGTTGTCCAGAATTTGCCGTTTGAGCAGCGCATAGGCCGCTTCAGACTGAAGCTTTTTGCGGTCATATTCCGTCATCGCAGTACCTCAGTCCGGAACTTGCCATTGGCCGGATTGATTGGATCGATAAACAGCGTCCTGGCAGGAGAGGTTGCTCAGATAGCTGCTGATTTCGTTCTCCAGAGGAGACCCGGTCAAAAAGTGTTCGATCACGTGTTGTTGCAGCGAATAGACGCAATCTCCGCCAAATCCGGACTCCGTCCAGTTATAGTCGAACTCGGATGATTGATTTTTGCCATGACGACGGTGCCACAGGCGACCGTCTCCGTCGAGTGCGATGCTGCCGTCACTCCCCTCCAGTAATAATTCACCCATGGTAAGACGTCGATTTGTGGCGACATGATCAGCAAGTCGATTGCCATCAAAAACCGAACGCACATTGTTCTGATGGCGCAATATGAAAAGTCCGCTGTCTTCTCCGGCGATTGCCGGATTGAGTTGTTGAAGGTCGGCCCAAACCTGGTCAACGGGGCCAAACAGATAGCGAAACACATCAATAAAATGAATACCGGTCTCACGGATCAGAAATTCAGGCATTTGCTGAAAGTAGGGCTGGCGGTCCATGTATGCGGCCTCACCTTGTCCGTCTCCGGGACGAAGGGCGAATCGGCACTGATAGATCTCCCCGAGGTGGTTTTCAATCAGCAATTGCTTCAGCTGGCGGTACCAGGGTTGAAAGCGAAAGTTCTCGTGAACAACGAGCCTTATGTTGTGTTTTTTCACCAGCGCAGCCGCTGATTGTGCTTCGAGGTAGGTTTGTGCAAACGGTTTTTGGCAAATGACATCGATGCCCGCAAGCGCGCATAGTTCTACCGATCGCAGATGTTCTGACGGCGGCACTATAAGATCAATAAGGTCCGGCTCAGAGACCTCGATCATTTTCTCCAGGTCGGAAAATGACCTTGAGAACCCGTAACGCTGACAAAAACGTTCTGCCCGAGCGGGCTCAATATCGCAGACACCCGTGAGATCAAGCTTTTTGGAGATGGCGAGACGCTGCCAGGCTTCGTGGTGAAACCGGCTGAAGTATCCACAACCGACGGTAGCTATTTTCAGGGACACAATCGATTCAGACGCGAGTTTTTTCAGCTGTCCAGTGCATGCATCACCCGGTCGAAGATCTCACCGGTACCGACGTCACCCCCAAGTTCTATCGGCACCAGATTGCCATCGGCAAACACGCGTTCTACTGCAGTTGTGATTGACTCAGAGGCCGATGTCATTGACGGCAGATTGTGCCGTTCGCCGAGCCATTCAAGCATCATCGCGCCGGACAATAACATTGCAGTGGGATTCGCTTTGCCCTGACCGGCAATATCGGGCGCACTGCCGTGGCACGGTTGAAATACGGCGTGATCGTCTCCAATGTCGGCTGAGGGCGCCATTCCCATTCCACCCATGAGCCCGGCCCCCAGATCAGACAGGATGTCGCCAAACATGTTTTCGGTCACAAGCACATCCATATTCCAGGGTTGCTTGACCATATTCAGGGCCGCCGCATCGACATACATATGGTCTGAATCAAGGTCATGGTGTCGAACGGCGGCCTCATCAAAAATCTTGCGGAAGAATGCCATTGACGCAAACACGTTAGCCTTATCCACACAGGTCAGTCGACCCTCAAAGCCCTTTGCTTTTCTTTGGCGGGCAAGTCTGAACGAAAAGTCGAACAGTTTTTCTGAAACGGCGCGTGTAATTTTCATTGTATCCGTCGCTTCGGAATCATCCACCACGGTGCCTTTTCCATGGGACGCAAACAATCCCTCAGTGGACTCCCGCACCAAAACAAAGTCGATCGGATTTTTCGACGGGTTAAGCAGTGGCAGAGGCAAGCCGGGAATCGGTTTGACAGGTCGAACACCCGCATACAATTCAAGCATAAACCGCAGGTCCAGTTGTGGCGCGATTTCAGTACCGTCAGCGTAGCGCACTTCAGGCAGGCCCATGGCTCCCAGCAATATCGCGTCAGCTTGCCGGGCGGCAGCGGCTGTTTCGCCTGGCAGCGCTTCACCGCAGCGGGCGAAACAGGCAGCACCCGCGTCGAAGGTATCCAGTTCGAAATTAAATTCACCGCATTTGTTTGCAACGGATTGCAGCATTTCAACACAAATGGGTGTGACTTCACTGCCGATTCCATCGCCGGGCAGTACCGCTATTTTGAAGGTTTTCATAGGCTTGTAAAAATTTGAATGACCACTGCGGTTCAGGGAACACGGTAATTCCAGTGCACGGGAGGCATTCCCGCGACACGGGATTCAAACGCGTACACTTTGTCGTCGAGCAAACAGCCCAGATAAGCAGTCTTCAGGTCGGGGCCGCCGAAGGCCAGACTCGAAATATTGCCCAGCAGAATTCCGCCGCCAGTATCGAGATGTTCTCTACCCAGCGAGTGCCTTAAAAAAGCGGTTTCAACCCAGTGGATGTGGTCGTCGTTGGCGTCTTCCAGAATCAGCGTCTGCTCTCCGTCGGTCGTGCAGCGAATAACTCTGTTACTGATAATACTGGTGATCCAGATGTCACCATGCTCATCAAATGTAAGCCCGTCTGGAAAGGTGCCGACATCAAACTCTGTGACGACTGACTTTTCTATCAAATCACCGTTCGGCAATATACGGAATCGACTCAAGCGTCGGGCGAAGGTTTCGTTTACGTAGAGAAAGTGGCCATCGGGACTTACGCAGCACTCGTTCGTGTAGCCCAGATTGTCGGCGACAACGCGAGCGACCCCGGCATCGATCAAAACAATAAAGCCGTCGGTGACATCGGATCGATAGGCCGTTGCCCGCGGTATTCGACGCGTGCTGATAGTCAGCCAGATGCGCCCTGATCGATCGATATGCGGGAAATTTGAGGGCGGCAGCGATTCGCCGTCAACCTCTGTCAGCAACGGCTCGCAGTGACCGTTGTCCATCAGCCGAAACAATCCTCCGTTGCTTTCACCCAGATGTGCGATCAGAAAAGATCCGTCGGACATCATCGATATACCGTTCGGGCGGAGATCAAAATCGATATTCGCGGCTCTAATCAGTGAGTGCGACGAGTCCCGCATGACATTTACGCCACCCCTCCAGTCCGCGGTGCACAGTGAACCATCTGAGAAGGCAAGTACGCATTCTGGTCGATTCAGCTGATTTCCTATTGTGACGATGCTGTCAAGCGAGACGACGGCGTTCATTGTCAGGGTCGAAATGCGGTGAGTATGAGTCGATGATTTTTGAGTATACATTAATGTATACGTTAAAATTGAGATCAATCACCAGCGCTGCTGTGCGAACCTATCTGGAATTTACGTTATGTACGTTGTTACCGTTGTTTTCGACATCCGACCCGATCACCGCGATGAATTTTTGCGGGCGGTCTGCGAACAGGCGTCGAGTTCGATAGAACAGGAACTCGATTGCCACCAATTCGATGTTGCGTGTTCAGACTCGAACCCCGATCGAATTCTTCTCTATGAGTTGTATACAGACAAAGCTGCGTTTGATCGGCATCTCAAAACGCCGCACTTCCAGGCATTCAGTCAACGCGTCGGCGATATGGTGACTTCCAAAGTGGTCGAAACGTGGTCCAGAAAGCGGCCGAGCTGAATGAAACCCGCTTTGACGGGTCGGGCACAGCGGATTCAGAATCGGAATGGGAGGGGTACCGGGTGCAGCCGAATCAGTTGGACGCCGATTTAATCAACCCACCGCCGACGCAGACATCCTCCTGATAAAAGACGATCGATTGTCCCGGAGTCACGGCCCATTGCGGGGTATCAAATTCAACCCTGCAGTAATTGGGTCCGATCATTGAGATGACACAGTTCTGCTCGTCCTGTCGGTACCGGGTTTTGGCTTTGAATATGCCGGGAAGAGAGGGCGGGGATTGTTTTATCCAGTTGAGTTCCTCGGCGAGAATCACGCGAGTCATTAGTGCAGGATGATCGTGTCCCTGCACTGCATATAGAATATTTCGCTTAATATCTTTCTCTGCAACGTACCATGCTTCGCCATCGCCGCCGATGCCCAGTCCCTGTCGCTGACCAATCGTGTAGTAATACGCGCCTTGATGGCGACCAATAGATTCACCTTCCAGTGTCTGGATATCGCCTTCCTGAGCAGGCAGGAATCGACTTAAAAAGTCATTGAATCGACGCTCGCCGATAAAACATATACCCGTACTGTCTTTCTTATCGTGAGTGGGCAGGCCAAGATTCCTGGCCTCATCCCGAACAACATCCTTTTGCATATCGCCGATTGGAAACGATGCCAATCGAAGTGCCTCCTGATCCAGCGTATGCAGAAAATAGCTCTGGTCCTTGTTCCGGTCGCGGCCTTTGCACAACAGATAGTGCCGATTCCGGCGCTCCAGACGAGCGTAGTGTCCGGTCGCGATATAGTCGGCACCAAGATGAAGCGACCATTTTAAAAACTCTTTGAACTTGATTTCCTTGTTACACACGATATCCGGGTTTGGTGTCCGACCGGCGCGGTACTCAGAAAGGAACAACTGGAACACACGGGTCCAGTATTCGTGCGAGAAATTAACGGTTTTCAGCTCGATTTCGAGCTGCTTGCAAACCTCGACAGCATCAGCGAGATCCTCTGCGGCTGAGCAGTATTCTTCGGTGTCGTCTTCCTCCCAGTTCTTCATGAACAGACCGGTGACCCGGTGTCCGTCCTGAATCAGTTTGGCTGCCGCTACCGACGAGTCAACGCCGCCGGACATGCCAACAATAACACTATCCACGATTCCCCCTTACCGGATATTAAAACCGCAGCACGCTCCGGGGCGCGCCATCAGCGCGTATTCTAATTCAATCCAGCAGCCCAGTGATACCCGACAGTTCCTCTGGTTTTACTCGTTTCGGAGGAATCGGTGCCACCATGAGCGTTTCACTTCGGTATCGCCATCCGGAGAATTATCGACTACAGCGGTTAGTATATTGATGTCTTTCCAGTGCACTGATTTCTGAATCACCGGCAAATGACCATTAGGCTGAAACCACGAGTCGACCACATACTTTTCACCGCTGGCCAGCTCGGCGATCTGCCCCGCCCAGTGTTGGTCAAAGATCGCTTTGCGATAGGCCTGCTCGATCACAGTATGATGACGCATTAAACCCATGGACTCGAACAGCTGCAGGTACACCGTGGTATTCACCGCTTCATCGATACAGTCCATCTGCCCTGGAAAAACAGCCTTGCTTTCGTCATCTTTTGGTAAATCAAAGGCGAGATCATTGTGGGTTGGTGTATACCGCCCAATCAGCACTTCCATCCAGCCGACAGCGCGCTGAAGCTGGTTGCGCTCCTCTGCCGGCGTTTTCGCCGACGGGGAAAACCATCCAGCGACTGTTTGCCACTCGGTAAGTGGAAGATTCACCACAGAGCCATTTTTGCATCCGAAGTCGTAGCATACGGGTATTGCGTCAAGAGTGACGTTCTTGGGCGCTTCCATACCTTGTCGGTATATTTCACCGCGGCTCTCGTTTTTAGCCTCGGCGGTCACGGGCACGCTGACAAACAGAGCCAACAAGGACAGTGCCAGCAGATGTGATGACAGCATGCGAGTTGTCAAAGTATGTGTTGCCATAGTTCGCATTGAATGTTTCTGAGTTATAGCAAGGTCGTCTGGTCGGCAAAATTCAGCTGATCGAGTGGATACCGTCGCCCGTTTTCAAAGTCGTAAATACAACGCATAACAACGGTGCTTCTGTGCCTGTCGATCTGTTTTCGTATCTGGTCGCCACCCATCCACAGCGTGCGCTCGATGGCCGGGTCCAGTTCCGTTTTTTCAGCGGGAAGATCAACCTCACCGATGAATGTGAAACGAACATATGTTTCACCGTTTCCCGCGACAAACTGGTAGACGCCCAGCAGCCCTGTTGGTTCAAACCGATGCCCGGTCTCCTCCAGTGTTTCCCTGACAACGGCATCAGTAAGGGATTCCCCTTTTTCTAGATGTCCGGCGGGCTGATTCAGTACCAATTTGCCCGCCGCACGTTCCTCTACCATCAGGTAACGTTCATTCTGACAGACCAGACTCGCAACTGTGACGTGGGGAAACCAGCGTTCACTCATCCTCAAGGTCGTTTAGCGGCATATCGGCAGCAAGGTTTCTGTGAAAATAGTCAGGGGCAAGCATTTCAATAAAGCGCTTTGCCTGCGCGGGGATGAACTTACCGCGCCGGATAACGATGCCGTAACTGCGGGTTGGGAAATACTCCTTCACCGGAATTTTTGCCAGTGCGTCGTTATCGTCGAGACAGATATCGGTAACTATCGAAATACCGAGCCCCATCTCGACGTACTTTTTAATGACTTCCCAGCCGCCCACTTCAAGGGTGACCTTGTGCTGGATGTTGTATTGTTGAAACACAGACTTCACCAGCCCCCATGTGCTCAGATAACGGGGTGGCAGAATCAGATCGTACTTGGCAATCTCCTCCAGCGTCACGCTGCCGGCCTTGGCCAGAGGGTGATCCAGCGGTGTGATCAGAGTCGGACTGAAACTGAACACCGGGTGGTAACTAACGTCGTCCGGCATATCCAGCATTGAGCCTACTGCGAAGTCGGCCTCATCAGCTCGCAGCATGGCCATGCCGTCTGCGCCTGTCACATTATGGAGTCGAATCCGCACTCCTGGATATTCGTCGGAGAATCGCTTCAGGTATTTGGGCAAAATATAAAGAATCGTGGATTCGCCTGCTGCAATGTTGAGAAATCCACTGTTCAAGTCCCCGCAACGTTCGGCAAACGTGTCCCGCAGGGAATCCATACCCTCGACCATTGGCAGCGCAATTTCGAGCAGGGCCTGACCATCGGGCGTCAGCCGTATCTTCGGCCCCCGTCTTTCAAAAAGCATGGTATTCAGCTCCCGTTCCAGAGCCTGAATTTGCAGAGATACGGACGGCTGACTCAGATAGAGTTGTTCGGCTGCCCGAGAGATACTTCCGGTTTTTGCCGTGAAACAGAACGCACGCAGCTGTTTGAGTCGGTTCTGTTTGTAGTATGAGGCGGCTTTGGGTTTCATGAATGGTTTGTCTGCATCAACAAAGACTGATCACCAAAGCTGTCATCATCAGATCGACGCAGTGATTGTCGTGTCAGCCGTTTTCCGCCTTCCATTCGTCGGGCAGCACGATGCCGTCGCCGAAAAAGTAGGCCTCCATCTGACTCGCGAGGTATTTTTTATGTTCGCGATCCAGCGGATTCAGCTTGTATTCGTTAATCAATATGGTCTGTTGGCGCAACCAGTCCTGCCACGCTTCGCTGCTGACGTTTTCCAGAATCCGCTGGCCGAGCTCACCGGGCCAGGGGGCAGAGGGCAGTCCTTCAGCATCGCGTCCCAGCTTTATGCAGTGAACGGTCGTACTCATATGCAGGATTAATCTGAAATTGACACCCGATACCTTAACACGGTGAAGGTGGCGTCGTCAGGGACGGCCGGAAACAGGGAGTGACTCAGATAAAAATCGGCGCACAGGTGCAGGCAGACCGAAATCCTCGAGCCCGTTGGGCTCAATCCAGATACGGTCTTGTCCGTCGCGGATGGCAGGTTTGATGCACATTCGAGAGACTTCAACCGGGGAAACCGAGATGCCGAAGTGGCTGAATGCATGTGTAAAGCTGTCCAGTTTACGCTCGGAACGAATTTCGATCCCCAGCTGGTCTCGTGCCCATTGCCGGGTGCTGAATCCGTCAGTGCCCACGTCCTGATGATCCGCAACCGGCGGACACCAAAGCCCTCCCCATATTCCCACCGGAGGGCGTCGCTGCAGAAGAATTTTGCCGTCGTGATTCCGGAACACAAGCATTTGCCATTCATGAATTGGCTTCGGTTTGCGCGATTTTGGTGTGGGCAGGGCATCAACTTCTCCGGCGGCCAGCGCTTCGCAACTGTCCGCTACGGGACAGGCGATGCAAAGCGGCTTTCTGCGGGTACATACGGTTGCGCCCAGATCCATAATCGCCTGGGTGTAGTCTGAGACTCGTTCCGCCGGTGTCAGTTGATCAGCTACTGACCACAGCTGTCGGGCAATACGAGTCTCGCCGGGATAGCCGTGGACAGCCCGCTGGCGGCACAATACTCGCTTCACATTGCCGTCGAGGATGGGGTGTCGCTGCTCGAAACAAAACGCCAGAATCGCGCCTGCGGTGGATTGTCCGATACCACTGAGTGCGGTGACATCGTCGATGTCCTGAGGGAACTTGCCATTGTGATGATCCACAATCTGTCTGGCAGCCTTTTGCAGATTGCGGGCTCTGGCGTAGTATCCGAGGCCGGACCAGAGCGCCATAACGTCGTCCGTGTCAGCGTCCGCCAGCGACTGAATGTCTGGAAAACGTTGCAGAAATCGCTCGAAATAGGGGATCACGGTGGCCACCTGGGTTTGCTGCAGCATGATTTCTGACAACCAAACCTTGTATGGGTCTCGATCGATCTGCCACGGCAGATGATGACGGCCGTGATTTGCAAACCAGCTCAGTAGTTTTTGCGCGAACGACGTCACTGTTCAGTAGTCATATAGAATTCGGGGCGTAAGCTGGATGCACTGGCTTGGAGATGTCACATTTTATGACATTATTGTCACATTCAATGAATAATCGTTCGGAATGAAAACAAAACCGGATCAATACCGTATGAGAACACTACACGCTGAATTGAAACTTATCGTGATCGCGATGGCCGTCGTCGTGGCCTCAATTTCAATTCAATCCGCGCTCGCAGAGCAGACGGTCGTCAAGACAGCGATTGCAGAATTTGGCGAACCGATTTATCAGGATGTGGAGCATTTTCCTTACGCCAATCCGGATGCTCCAAAGGGCGGTAAGGTGGTTCTGAGCGCGTTCGGTTCCTACGACACGCTGAATTTTTATGTACAGAAGGGAGAGTGGCCGGGAAGCATCGGGCTGGTATACGACAATCTGATGACCGGTTCGGGTGATGAGATCGACGGCTTGTATGGTCTGGTTGCGGAGACCGTTGAGTATCCAGCTGACAAAAGCTGGGCTGTTTTCACAATCCGAGCAAACGCCACCTACCACGATGGAATGCCGATCCGGGCCCAGGATTTTGTGTTTGCGCTGGATACGATCAAGCAGCATGGACGGCCATTTATTCAGTCCTTTTATGAGGAAATTTCAGAGGCCGAGGCGATTGACGATCGCAGACTCAAATTTACTTTTGCAACCACGGACAAGATGAAACCGATCACCATCGCCGCCGGCATGTCTCCATTGCCGGTTCACTACTGGAAAGATCGAGACGTCACCGAGTCCACACTGGAGCCGCCACTGAGCAGTGGTCCTTATCGGATCAGGTCAGTTGATGCTGGGCGTTCGATTACCTACGAGAGGGTAGAGGATTATTGGGCGAGAGACTTGCCAATCAAGAGAGGATTGAACAACTTCGACGAAATTCGCTATGAGTACTACCGTGATCTCACTGTTGAGTTCGAGGCGTTTAAAGCCGGCAAGCTGGATTTTCGTCGAGAATCCAGTGCCAAACGCTGGATGACTGAATACGATCTGGAGGAAATTGAAACCGGAGAAGTGATTAAAAGAGAAGTGCCCAGCCGTCGCCCCAGGGGAATGGGCGGTTATTTTTTCAATATGAAAAAGGATAAGTTTTCTGATATTCGTGTGCGCGAAGGCCTGATGACCCTGTACGACTTTGAAGCGATCCAGCGAACACTTCTTTTCGGTCAGTACAAGCGAATCAAGAGCTATTTCCCAAACTCCGATTATGGCGCCTCGGGCCCACCCAGCGAAGTTGAAAAAAGTATCCTGCAGCCCTACGCCGGTCAGGTTCCGCCGGGTACGCTGGATGCAGCCTTTGAGCCACCGGTAACTGACGCCAGTGGCAGGGATCGAAAAACGCTTCGAAAAGCGCTGTCTCTGTTTAAATCAGCAGGATGGACTTTGAAGCAGAGCAAGCTGATCAATGCGGATGGCGAACAGTTTCAGCTAGAGCTGATGACTGCGTACCCTGAATCTCAGCGACTGGCGTTGCCTTACGTCGAGGGTCTGAAGCGTGCCGGTATCGATGCCTCGATCCGACTCGTCGACACGTCGCAATGGCGTGAGCGAATTCGCGATTACGATTTCGATTTGTGGGTGGGTGGACTCAACTTTTTTCCTCCCCCGGGTACTGAATTACGCAGCTTTTTTGGATCTAAGTCAGCAGAAATTCGCGGTGGGAATTCCGGAGGAATTAAAAACCCGGTCGTGGATGCGCTGATCGAAGCAATAATTGAAGCAGATACCCTGGATGAGCTTCAGAGCCACACTAAAGCGCTGGATCGGGTGCTGCTATTCAATCACTATGCGATACCATCGTACTTTAATGACGAGGCATGGGTTGCGTATTGGAACCGATTTGATCATCCTGAGCGTGCCCCGCTCTACAGCATCGGCTTCCCGGGCTCCTGGTGGATTGATCCTGAAAAAGACGCTGCACTGACCCGCTAAAAAGGTCTGACAACCCAATATGCTTGCCTACATTGTCCGGCGATTGCTGCTGGTAATTCCGACCCTGTTCGGGATTATGCTGATCAATTTCGCCATCATTCAGTTCGCTCCGGGAGGGCCCGTCGAACAGGCAATTGCGGAATGGCAGGGGCAGGGTGTTGACGCAACCAGTCGGTTTTCCGGAACGGGTTCGGATACACAGGGCGGTGTTGATACGACTGGCGGTTCGCTACAGGGGGATGCCGGAGTCAGTAAATACCGTGGAGCGCAGGGACTGCGGCCGGATATTATCGCCAAAATTGAAAAGCAGTTTGGATTTGATAAACCCGCGCACGAGCGGTTTTTCAATATGATGCTGGACTACCTTCGTTTCGATTTTGGCGAAAGCTACTTCAAGAACCGCAGCGTTGTTGAGTTGGTGGTTGAGAAGATGCCGGTGTCAATCTCCCTCGGACTCTGGACGACATTTATCACGTATTTAATTTCGATTCCTCTGGGAATCCGAAAAGCTGTCAGAGACGGCACGCCATTCGACGCCTGGACCAGCGGAATAATTATCGTGGGCGTTGCGGTGCCGAGTTTTCTTTTCGCCATTCTGCTGATTGTGCTGTTTTCAGGCGGACAGTACTTCGATATTTTTCCACTTCGCGGACTGGTTTCGGAGAACTTTGATGAGTTGTCCTGGTGGCAGAAAATTGGCGACTACCTCTGGCACATTACCCTTCCTGTTCTGGCAATGGTGATCAGTGGATTTGCAAGCTTGACGATGCTTACAAAAAACTCATTCCTGGACCAGATCAAGCTGCAGTATGTACAAACCGCCCGGGCGAAAGGATTGCCGGAGAGCGCAGTTTTGTACGGTCATGTTTTTCGCAATGCCATGCTGATAGTAATCGCGGGATTTCCTGCGGTGTTGATCTCGATTTTTTTTACGGGATCACTATTGATTGAAGTTATATTTTCTCTCGACGGACTGGGTCTGCTTGGCTACGAAGCCGCTCTGGATCGCGATTATCCGGTAATTTTTGCGACCCTTTTTCTATTCACACTGATTGGAATGTTGTTACAGATCATTCGCGACGTTCTCTATACCATTATCGATCCACGGATTGATTTTGAGAGTCGACAGGCCTGATTCAACATGTCACCGATTAATCAGCGCCGACTCGAAAACTTCAAGGGTAACAAGCGTGGTTACTGGTCGTTCTGGATATTTATTTTTCTTTTTCTGGCTACTCTTGGTGCCGAATTTATCGCCAATGAAAAGCCGATTTTGATTCGTCATCAGGGTGAGTTTAAAAGCCCGGTATTCTTTACCTATGCCGAAACCGAATTTGGCGGCGAGTTTGAAATTGAGGCCGACTACCACGATCCGTATATTCAGGAACTGATAACAGAGGACGGTTGGATGGTCTGGCCGTTGGTCCCTTATTCCTACAACACGATCGACTACGATCTGGATGTTCCCGCACCGTCACCTCCCTCTGCACGCCACTGGCTGGGCACAGACGATCAGGGTCGCGATGTGCTCGCAAGAGTGATTTACGGATTCCGTATCTCCGTTTTGTTTGGATTAATCCTGACAGTGTTCAGCTCGATCGTGGGAATTGCTGCCGGAGCAGTGCAGGGCTATTTCGGCGGTCTGCTGGATCTTCTGTTACAGCGATTTATTGAAATCTGGGAAGGTCTGCCTGTGCTGTATCTGCTGATCATTATGGCTGCCGTGATTCAGCCCGGGTTTTTCAGTCTGCTCATTCTCATGTTGTTGTTCTCCTGGACGGGTTTGGTGGCTGTGGTTCGAGCTGAGTTTCTCAGGATTCGTAATTTTGAATACATTCGTGCCGCACGAGCCCTGGGAGTAAATGATCGCAATATCATGTTCAGGCACATTTTGCCCAACGCCATGGTCGCCACACTGACGTTCATGCCGTTCATTCTCAGCGGTTCGGTGACAACACTGACAAGTCTTGATTTTCTGGGCTTTGGTCTGCCAGCGGGATCGCCTTCACTGGGTGAGTTGTTGAGTCAGGGGAAAAACAATCTGCAGGCGCCATGGCTTGGAATTACCGGCTTTCTGGTGATTGGCATCATGCTGTCTTTATTGGTATTCATCGGAGAGGCTGTGCGCGACGCGTTCGATCCCAGGAAGATGTTTTCATGAGCGAATCGTTACTTGAGGTTCGCGATCTTGCGGTCAGTTTCAGACGCAAGGAAAAGCGCAAAGAAATCATTACTGATGTTGTTCATGATGTGGATTTCAATTTGCACGCCGGAGAGACTCTGGCCCTGGTTGGCGAATCCGGCTCCGGAAAATCACTAACCGCACTTTCAATTCTTCAGCTGCTGCCGTATCCGCAGGCATTTCATCCCGGTGGATCGATACGATACGGTGATACAGAGCTGGTCGGTGCCGATCAGGACTCGCTGATGCGGGTGCGAGGCAACGATATTTCGATGATTTTCCAGGAACCAATGACGGCTCTGAATCCTCTGCATAAAATTGAGAAACAGATTGCGGAGTCGCTGGCGCTGCATCAGAACCTGACCGGCGACCGGGCGCGGAAACGCATAGTTGAATTACTCGATCGCGTCGGTATTCGGAATGCCGAATCACGCCTGGAGGACTATCCTCACCAGTTGTCCGGGGGGCAGCGGCAGCGCGTGATGATCGCGATGGCCCTGGCCAACAAACCGGAAGTTCTGCTGGCAGACGAGCCGACAACGGCTTTGGATGTGACGGTTCAGGCCCGAATTCTTGCGCTGTTGAAAGACCTGCAGCGTGAGAATAATCTGGGTATTTTGCTGATCACTCATGATTTGAACATGGTCAGGAAAGTGGCCGATCGTGTGATGGTAATGCGGCAAGGCAGACTGGTCGAAAGGGGAACGACTGAATCGATTTTTGTTCAGCCGCAGGAACACTATACGCAGACGCTACTGTCGGCGGAACCGGGAAAACGGACACCACCGACGGGAGAGGCAAACACTGTGCTTGAAGCCGAGGACCTCAAAGTGTGGTTCCCAATTCGTCGCGGAATCCTGCGCCGAACAGTGGGACATGTTAAGGCGGTGAATAAGGCCAGTCTTACGCTGCGTGCCGGACGCACACTGGGCATCGTTGGTGAATCGGGATCCGGCAAAACCACGATGGCACTTGCCCTGCTTCGGCTGTTGTCGTCCGAAGGCGCAATTCGGTTTAACGGCAGTAACATCCACCAGCTTCAGGGTGAAGCACTTAAGCAGTTGCGCAGGCAAATGCAAATCGTATTTCAGGATCCGTTCGGTTCACTTTCCCCTCGAATGTCAATCTCGGAAATCATTAGTGAGGGTCTGGACGCACATAATCTTATTACCGATCCGATTGAACGCGATGCGCAGGTTGTCGATATCCTGCGAAGGGTGGAGATTGATCCGGATGTTCGACACCGCTACCCGCACGAGTTTTCGGGCGGCCAGCGGCAACGAATCGCTATTGCCCGCGCCCTGATACTGGAACCCAGAGTTCTGGTACTTGATGAACCTACTTCTGCGCTCGATCGTACTGTTCAGGTGCAGGTGCTGGAGCTGTTAAACAAACTTCAGCGCGAGAATCAGCTGGGCTATATTTTTATATCTCACGACCTTAGTGTGATCCGGGCAATTTCAGATGAACTGATCGTGATGAAAGCCGGCGATATGGTCGAGCAGGGGCCGGCCGAGAACATTTTCAGTAATCCAAAGGAAGATTACACAAAGGCACTGATGAAAGCGGCATTTGAACTTGATCCGGTAAACGCATGAACAGTCCGCTGCTTGAGCTGAACTCTGAGCAATGGGAAGATCTTTGCGATCGTTGCGGTCGCTGCTGCCTGGTTAAACTGGAGGATGAGGACACAGGCACCCTTCATTACACGAACGTTGCCTGCGAGTTTCTCGATACGGATTCCTGCAGCTGTAAGGACTATAAGAACCGCATGCGAGTGCAGCCGGGCTGTATCCGGCTCTCTCCCACTCGTCTCGATTTAATGGACATTATGCCGACGACCTGCGCGTATCGTCGTTTACACGAAGGTCGGCCCCTGCACGCTCCGCAAAACCTGAAGGTGACCGGAAAGGTTGTCAGTCAGCAATATGTTCATGACGACCAGCTGCCTGAACACATTGTCGACTGGATATCCGCAGGATCCGGTCAGTGCTCCTGAATCGTATATCGGTCCAGTAGCAGGGTTGAAATATCGCCACGCGAAAGATCGTCCAGACGCTCGTGAATTCGGGTGATCTCTGAGAGGTCATCGCAATATTCGAGTCGGGAATTCAATATTCTGCGCAGAAAAAACCAGGCGTGCTGTTTTTCGGCGAGTGCGACGGCCTGATTCACCCATGTTGAAATGTGATCATCGCTTGCAAGTTTGCCCTTGTAGGCCGCCTCGGCTTTGATTGACAGCATCAGAGACGCGGACCACTCTTCGCCGTAAGAGTTAATCAGTCCAAGAACTTCCTCGGCCGAGTTAAATGCATTCGCAAACTGGTCCGTAATCAGATATGCCTCTGCCAGGATTCCGTGGAAGTACGGCAGAAACATCAGTGAGTACTTTTCCTGATACGCGTTCAGGTTTTCGATGATGATGGCGATATCTTCGTCGCGTTTGTAGGCCACGATGTCCCCGAAAGCGAGGAAGATATTGCTCGCTGACAAAAGACCGTCAAACCCGTATTGTTCGCTGAGTGTCTTAGCCTCTGTTGCGGATTTTTTCAGGCGGGCCAGATTTCGCGTCAGCTGCTCAAACATCGACGACGTTCGAAGTGCTTCAGCGATCGTATAGGGGTGACCAACCTGACGTGCCGACTCGACCGAGCGGTTGATTTCATCCATCGCTTCGGTGACATTGTCTGTGATCAGGTTGTTGACTGCACAGAGTCCAAGAATAGTGACGTATGGATCCTGACCAAAGCGCATGCCGGTATTTTTGTCGAGTCCCTGTTTGTGCATCTTCATCGATTTTTTGAACAGGCGGGAGGCAGAGGTAAACCCCCCGGCGACCATACGGGAAATGCCTCGGATGCCAACCGCAGTCATCTGCATTTCAGGATTAGTGAAGCCTTCACTGAGTTTATGGAGTTTCGCCGACAGCTTAAGCGCGCGTTGGTAGTCTGCCTGCGCGACAACACAGCGCCAGAGTCCGTAGACGGCGGTCCACTGTTGCTCAAGATCGCCAACACGACCTGCGAGTTCAGATGCCTTCCGGTAGGTCTCTTCAACTTCGGCTCCGAAATATCCAGAGCGCGCTGTCAGCGCTACGCCCAGACTTAAAAGCAGGTCGAGCTCGCAGCGCAGAAAGTGATCCGTTGACGGCAACGCCCGCAGCAGAGTCTGACCCTGACGCAAATGATCGAGTGCTTCGATCACTGCGGATTTGGCAATCGCCTGCCTGCCGGCTTTCATCCAGAGCCTTACCGCAATATCAAGAGAATCGGTTTTGCTGTAATGATATGCCAACAGCTCCGGGTTCGTGTCGGACAGGCCGGGCTGTATTTGTTGAAACAGGTCGGCGATTTGCTGGTGATAGCGCTGCCGTGCTTTGATCAGCAGCGAATGGTAGGCCGCTTCCTGGAACATTACGTGGCGAAACTGATAACGCTCGGTTGCGTTTTCCTGATTGACAATCAGAAGGTTTGCGTCGAGCAACGCGTCCATACCCCGGTCCGCGTCGATGTTATTCTGATCGGCGACCTGAGAGATAATTTCGTAGGTAAAGTCCTGGCCAAAAGTCGCGGCCAGTTGTGCAAAGGCTTTGGCTTTACCGAGCTGATCCAGGCGGGCATTCAGTGAGTCCTGAAGGGTTTCCGGAACCTCAAAGCTGTCTCGAGGGTCCAGTCCCTGTCGGCTGCGTTTCTGGAATGTCAGTGCAGTAATGCTGGATTCTTCAAGAAATAGTGGGATTCCATCGCCCTTTCGCACCAGGGTGGATTTCAACTCCGTTGGAAGCTGCTCCTGATCGAACACAGACTGCACCAGTTCGCCGGCATCGGCGTCACTCAGCCCCTTTAGATCAAGACGACTGATACAGTTTGCGGGCTTCCAGTTCGGCTTGAATTCAGGTCTCGCAATAATTATTCCAAACAGTGCCTCGTGGCGGACTCGGTTGAGTAGCTCATTCAAAACCGCTATCGTGGATGCGTCAGCCCAGTGCACGTCTTCAACCACCATCAACACCGGGTTGACCTTTGATAACCGCACAACAATTTTGATCAGCATCCTGATCGTCAGGCGGTGCTTCATCTCGCCGTCAATATCCAGTGGTGGCACGCGGTCGGGCGGCTCTGTTCCCATCAGTTCATAAAGCAAAGACTGGCTTCGATAATCGCTGATATTCAAGACGGTCAGCGCCCAGTCGATACTGCTTTGGCGAGTTACCAAATCATCGCGCTCACTCAGCTGCAGCCAGCGCATAAACTCATCTTTTATCGGCCTGAACGGACTGGTCTGGAAGTAAGGTGAACAATTGATTCTCATACGATAAAGGTTTTGCGTATGGATCGTTCGCTCGAACACCCGAATCAATCTTGATTTGCCGATGCCTGGCTCACCACGAATATGGACGTAGCGACTAAAACCGTAGATGGCCTGTTGATACTGCTTGGACAGCATCTCCAGTTCTTCTTCCCGACTGACAAACCGTGCGATGGGTCGACCGGGGACTGTATTCTGATGTCGCTTATAGTCTCGCGGTGCCAGAATCTCCCAGGCGCTGACCAGTTGATCAAAGCCTTTGAGTTGATGGTTGCCGAGATCGCGAAATTTGAAGCGGTTGCCAAGCAGTCTTCGTGTGCTGTGGGATGCGACCACAGAATCCGGAGTGGCCAGACTTTGCAGTCGCGCCGCCAGATTGGGCGCTTCGCCAAAAATTTGTTCATCCTGATCGCCCAGCGTGCCGCCGCGTTCACCGACCACGACCAGTCCGGTGGCAATACCAACACGAATATGCATCGAATCGCGATTCGACCAGCTGTCTGTCTCGTTGTTCTGGCGAATTACGCTGACCATCTCAAGGCCGGCACGAACAGCTCTTTCAGGCGCAAATTCGTTCGCATAGGGATGACCGAACACCACCATAAGACCGTCGCCCAGGTAGTTCAGCACGTGCCCCTGAAAGTGCTCAGCGACTTTGCAGCAAAGGGACTGAAAAACACGGATATCCGAAGCCAGATCTTCAGGGTCCATCTGCAGAGAGCGTGAGGTGTAATCGGCAAGATCACAGAACAGTACCGTGACCTGTTTTCGGGTAGCCGGACTGGACAGTGCGGGAGATTTAGTGGGCAAAACAGACTCTACCTGCCGATCCGCTATCTGATCAGCAGCCGTATCGTCTAACCTGCCCACGCCATCATAGTCGTCGTGCGCAGACCCTTTCTGGGGGGCCTTTTGCTTCACCTGTGCCTCAATTTTCGCTGTGCGGAATGATCGGCGCGTGTTTTTCTTGCCACCCTGGACGTCCATGAATGGACGTATCCGCATTCACCATATTTCCGATTTATGTCGAGAGCATAGTGCAAATCTGCGAGGCAGTGCAACCAAGCTCCAGGTGCTGTCGACAAGTGATGGCTATTGATGCATGCGGTCGAGTTGGAACGCGTTGATTTCACAGGGAAGTGCTCGCCCCGACACCAGAGCTGCTGTGGTTTCTCCGGCACCGGGCCCGATTCCGAATCCATGGCCGCTGTAACCGGTTGAAACAAACAGACCGGGGAAGCGGGCCACTGCATCGATCACCGGCAACTCGTCGGGCGTCACATCAATCATACCGGCCCATTTTCTGACAATCCTGAGGTTGGCCAGAGGCGGGAACAATGCGCCCATTTTAAGGTGCGCGGCCGCCAGCAGTTTTTCATTGGGTTTTGGGTTCAGGGTGCGATAGCGCTCAAATGGGGTTGCATCGCCGCCATCCCAGCTTGATCGCCAGCCAAGCTCCCGGAAAAACCGTTTGCCAAGTTTTAGGCTGACGTCCTCCTTGCCCGCTCGATAAGCCGGTAGAAAGCGTCTGAAATATCGGATGTGGTCTGGTGTGAGGTCGCAATCAAAGCTGCCGCCAAACGCGACGTTGTATCCGCCGTCCTGACGATGACGTATACCCAGCCCGTTGCTCCAGATCGACTGATCGAGGACTTTCGGACCAGCTTCGATCTGCATCACCGAACCAATTACCTTGAGCTGGGGTAACTCCACATCGAGGTGTCGGAGAAAGTAGCGCGACCATGCGCCGCCACAGACGACTGCACGATTGCACGCGATTCGTCCGTGCTCAGTCACGACCCCCGACACACGGCCTGCACTGATGTCCACCGTCCTGACCGCACAGTTCGACAATACAGACACGCCAGCTGCTTCGCAGGCGCTTTGAATTGCATTCATGGCTTTGTCTGGCTCTGCTTTTGCATCACTCGGTGTGTAGAGCGCGCCCCTCGCTTGTTGTTCAAGCGTCGGTACCAGCGCATTGAGTTCACTCAAAGAAAGAAACTTCGTATCCAGCTCAAAATCTTTGGCGTGCTGGAGCCAGGCCTGATTGGCGGCATACCGCTTTTCATCGTCAGACAGATAGAGGGTTCCGCCCCTGTGCAGGCCCATATCGTCAGACCAGAGGCTCTGAAGCTCAAACCAGAGATCCAGACTGCGGATCATCATCGGAATCTCGGCAGGGTGACGACCTTGTTTGCGAACAAACCCCCAGTTTCGGGTGGATTGTTCAAGACCAATCTGACCTTTTTCACACAAAGCAACCCTCTCGCCAAACTGCGCTAGAAAGTATGCTGTGCAGCAGCCAATGATGCCGCCGCCAATCACCACGACATCAACGTCGTTGGGGAGTCTGTTCATTTCCTGATGGCCGCTGGGTTTACCTGAATTGTGGCATGGCCGGCAGAGCTTGTGTACAGTTCCCCAGTCACCTCATATCTATTCCGCCATGCTGAACCTGTCCGGACTTCTTAGTCATCACGCCAAGTACCGAGCCGATGAAATCGGCTTTGTATTTGACGGCAATTCATGGACCTGGGCGGAGCTCAACTGCGAAACCAACAGGCTGGCGGCTGCGCTTATGGATTTGGGGCTCAGAAAAGGTGACAAGTTTGCGACCGTCATGGCAAACAGCGAAGAGTTGATGATGGCTTATCTGGCTGCTGCTGCGAGCGGGCTGGTTATTGTGCCGTGCAGCAATCTGCTGCAGGCAGGCGGTCTGAAAACCCTCCTTCAGGATTCCGACACCAGAGCCGTGATTGCCGACAGTGCGCATGCAGATGTCATTCAAAGCATCCGGAAGGAACTGCCAATGTTGGTGGATGAAGGTGTGATTTTCCGATCGGAGGGCGCTGGCACCCCGGAAAACATCCGCAGTTTTGTTGATTTTGTGGCACCGTATTCGAGTGAGAACCATGCGGTTCCAATACAGGATGACGATGTTTTCAACATAATGTATTCGAGCGGCACGACGGGCGCACCCAAGGGAATAGTTCATACCCACGCCATTCGGGCTTTATACGCCACGTTGTTTGCGAACGCCTGGCGAATGACGCCGGAGAGTGTGGTGCTTCACGCCGGTGCAATCGTATTTAATGGTGCGATGCTTGATCTGATGCCGTGGATTTATCTCGGCTGTCGCTATATTCTGCATCCGGTATTTGATGCGGGCCGCTTTATCGCGGAAATTGACGATCAAAAAGTGACGCACGTTGTGCTGGTCCCTGCCCAGATCATAGCGATTCTGAATCACCCCGATTTTACTCCCGAGAAACTCGCCTCTTTGGAGATGATCCACAATGTCGGTGCGCCGCTGCATCTGGACTACAAACGGCGAATAAATGAAGCACTGCCAAACCGATTCTATGAACTCTACGGTGTAACCGAAGGCTTCATGACTATTCTGGATCGTCGCGACGCGGTCCGAAAAGCAGGATCAGTAGGGACGCCTGCAGGGTTTACTGATATCCGGGTTCTGCGAGACGATGGTTCCGAATGTGCTGTGAACGAAATTGGGGAAATATGTGGGCGCGGACCATTGGTCACACCCGGCTATTACAAAAAACCTGAACAAACCAAAGACGCGTTTCGATTTGGCTGGTTGCATTCCGGCGACCTTGGCTACCTGGACGAGGAGGGCTATCTCTTCCTCGTTGACCGGCAAAAGGACATGATTATCTCCGGTGGTGTTAACGTTTATCCAAAGGACATTGAGGAAATTGTGATTCAACATCCAGCTGTTACCGAGGTCGCTGTGTTCGGACTGCCCAGTGATCGCTGGGGCGAAACACCGGTCGCAGCGGTGACCTGCAGATCATCTGTCGACGCCGATGAGCTGTGTCAATGGGTTAACGATCGTGTTGATGCAAAGTTTCAGCGGATCAGCACGGTGATTGTTCTTGACTCATTTCCTCGTAATGTAGCCGGCAAAATTCTGAAGCGAGAGTTGCGTGAGACTTACAAGGAAAAAGCGCTGCTTTAGGGTACTCGTCCTGCTTGCCTGGAGCGCACTGCTGGTGTCAGCGTGCGTATCCGTCCCTCACCCGGTGATCGATCTGATCGGCAACCGTCTTTCTGAATGGAATCAACGAACTTTTAGTCGCGAAGTCCAGTATTCACTGGTATCAAAAGATGAAGTGCACGAGCTTCACAGTCTAGCTGAAAGCAGTGCTTCGGCACTTTATAAAGAAGTTGCTGTAGATCTGCGGGCTACGCCATGGTTGAACTGGGAGTGGCAGGTAAACGAGTTTTCGCACGATTCCAGTCAGTACGACAAATCCGGCGATGATTTTGCAGCCAGAATCTACGTTGTCTCGCGCCGAGGATTGCTGCCTTTGGACAGCCTGTCTCTAAACTATGTGTGGTCAAATGACGATCAATTGCACAGGTGGCGTAATCCTTTTAGTAATCGCTCAGCGATGATTGCAGTTAATCGCCGCAGCGATGGGCGATCAATCTGGTTTCGACACAAAGTCAATGTCGCCGAAGATTTTTTGCGCGCATTCGAGGAGGCGGTCGATGAGGTTCATCTGATCGCCATTATGACCGACAGCGACAATGCGGGAGGCCGTGCCAGTGCGGGTTATCGGCGAGTCTACTTTAGCGCGAGGTGAGACAGATTCGTTTCGGCGGCCTCATAGCCAAAGTCAATCAGCTCATCTGCTCGATGAAAATCCATTAAATTGCAGATATTTCGAGGAATATCGACCAGTGCGTCAGGTGGATAAGTCGCAAGCTTTTGTCTGGCCAGCGTGCTTTGCATGGTGTCGAACGACTGATACACAACATCGCTCATAGTGGTCTCGTCCGTGTCAGCTTTGTTTGAGATTTTCAGTGTATCCAGAAATCCGCTGATTCGTTTCTGCAGCGCAGTTTTACCTCCGGATGGTCTGTATTTTTTGTGAGCTTTTGCAAGCCCTTTTCGGGTTTCCCCGCTGGCGTTGACAGCGACAGTGATGTCAGTCTGATCGCTTAGAGTCGGTGCGACCGGAATTGGATTCAGGACAGCGCCATCAATTAACCGCATTTTTCCACGTTTTACCGGCGTGAATAAAAGAGGTATTGATACGGAGGCCCGAATTGCATCAAACACGGGTCCGGTGGTGATCCAGACCTCTCGTTCTCGGGCGATATCGGTCGCGACGGCGGTGAACTTGACGGGCAGTGTTTCTATGGAAGCGTCACCGAGAAGATCAGTCAGCGTATTGAACAATCGATCACCTTTGAGCAGTCCGTTGCGACCAAAGGAGACATCCATTAATGCCAGTATGTCGCGTTTACGGACCGCCCGAACCCACTGTTCGTATTCATCCAGTTTGCCGATGGCATAAATGCCACCAATGCAGGCACCCATGGAGCAGCCAACAATAGCGTCAATTCGGAAATTATGCTGTTCCAGCCAGCGCACAACCCCAATGTGTGCAAGACCTCGGGCACCGCCACTGCCGAGTACCAGAGAAATTGATTTTGAACTCATTGATTGTCGAATATAGAGCCGTAGGCATTGCCAAGCTTTTTCGTAAATACATCGAAATTGTATTCAGTTTCGAACTTATTTCGACCATTCGACCCCAGTCCTTTGCGACGTTCGACATCGTTTGTCAATTTCAAGATGCAGTCTGCAAAGTCCTCGCTGTTGGGTTGACTCAGCTGAGCGGTCGAGTCGTCCAGCAGAAGCCGGTTTGCGATTGTGTCTGTGGCCACAATTGCAGTGCCGGCTTTAAAGTAGTCCAGTACTTTCAGGGGTGTATTGACACCGGTTTTTCTGGGAACCATCAGAATATCCGACGCCGATAAATAAGGTGGGAGCTCGTCCGGGGGAATTTTTCCGGTGAAGGTCACCCTCTCCGATGGGTGCTCGCCGATTGCAGTACGGAACTCAGCAATTTCGTCCTCGTCTCCACCAATAATTACAAACTGAACGCGATCGTCGATACTTAACACCCGGGGTATTGCCTGCTGAATCAGATCAATGCCCTGATAGATCGCAAATGATCCGACATACGTTACCAGAATACTTGTATCGTGAAGTGTAAGTCTGTTTCGACATGCACTGATTTCTTCCGGACCAGGATCTGACAGTGAGGACGGGATGTCTGAAATGTGGTGAACATTGGCATCCGGCTTGAATTCAAGCACTTGTTCGCACAGTCCAGGACCGGTACCAATCACAACATCGGCGCGATTTGCGGTGAAAATTTCGATTTTCCGATACGCATTCAGCAGCGTGTTGAGAACTCCGCCTTTGTCCTTTTTGTAAGACCCGGGGTCGGAGTGTTTTTCATAAATCACTTTTGCAGCCCGCAACTTACTCAGCATCCAGCACAGGAATCCAGCCTCCTCCGTGCCGTGGACTCCATCGTACTTATTTGTCAGCACCAGTCCGGCTCCCCGGATCAAGAGCAGGAGATCAAACCAGAGCTTGAGGGGCGAGGGACCGATCGAAATTTCCTTTGAACCAAACAGATTCCAGACCCGAATCACTCGTGCGTTGATTGCGGGCTCATCGGTTCCAATGGGTAGTGTCAGGAAGTCGACTTCATATCCCAGCTTCTCCAGGGCAAGCAGATTAAATTTGACCCTGATTGGACTGCCCCTCCAGGCAAAGAAAGGCTGTGGGCTGATCAGAAGTATTCGTCTTGTCACTTGTAAAGTCGATGCAGTGCGGAAGTTCGGATTTTAATTCACCTTTGACCGTTCCCGATCAATCGGACTGATTTCCCGAGCGTTGCACATTCGCCGTATACTAGGGAACCTCTGAATACGTCACTGACGAACAGTTTGAGTTCAGAAACATCAGGATTTTGGTTGGAAAACGTCGCAATAGAATGGCTGTTGCGCGTGCTTTCTGCCTCAATCCTGACGTTTTTGACGCTCAACCTGTTTCGACCAGACGCATGCTGAGGTTCCCTGAAACGCAATGACCAATCAGACAGAAAGCTGAATTAAATGTCCGAGATTTGCCCCGTTTTTCCATTGTCCACGGTTTTGTTTCCCGGCGGTGTACTGCCTTTGCGAATATTTGAACCTCGATACCTGACGATGATAAGCGAGTGCATGAGAAGTGGCGGCGAGTTTGCGGTGGCGCTGATTACCAAGGGTTCTGAAGCCGGTCAGCCGGCAGAGTTTCATCAGCGAGCCACCCTCGCCCGTATAGTGGATTTTGATCGCCTGGATGACGGCATGCTGGGGGTGACCTGCACCGGGACAAGTATGATTGAGATCGGTGAGCATCATTTGCAGCCCGACAACCTGATTCGCGCTCGTTACACCCCGGTTCAGGATGAACCGGAGCTCTCTTTTGACGATCAGTTTGAGCGGCTTCGTGAATTTCTGAGGCAAATCCTGAATCGCGAGGAAATGAGAGAGTATCGACAGTATTTTCAGGAAGACTGGGACAGTATGGTCTGGATCAGTCACCGATTGTCAGAGTTCCTGCCGGTGTCCGCCAGCAGTCGACAATCTCTGCTGGAGTGTGACACGTTTGAGCGTATGGAGCGACTTCAGCTCATTTTTTCAAACAGCAAGCTCATTGCGTGAGTCCGGATTCAGGAATCCGCGCGAGTGGCGGGTTTTCGCCGCAGAAACGGATACTCGATGAAGCTGAAAGTGATAACGCTTATGATCCAGGTCACGGTCAGAACAATCAGGAAGAGAACAAGACCCGATGGCAGGTTTTGGTGGTAATTGCGAAAAACTTCAATAACGACGGCTAAGAGCAGAGGGTGTATCAGGTAGGCCGAGTATCCCACCACCCCAAATGAGCGAAACGGCAACCAACGCAGTACCCAACCAAAAATAGTGTTTTTTGAGACCACGGCCGCAAGTACGAGGTACGCGGCACCGACGGCAAACAGGAAATTCCATTGCTTTGCGAGGCTTTTTTCGCTGCCGAACCATTGCTGGGATATTTCCACACTACCGAATAGAAACATAAGCGCCATGACCAGCAATGCGAACCAGCCGACTAGTGCCGCAATTCGGGGTCGGTAAAGAAACACAAACCGTTTTGACGCCTGACCGTGGAGGGTATAGCTGGCGATGACGCCGACCAGAAACCAGCCAAAATATGGCGGAGACAGGAAATTATCGTGCTTCAGGTTTAACGGAACAATATCAGGGTTCAGTAACAGAACTCCGGTTACAGCGGCCAGAAACACAAGAGATAACATCGCGGAAAATCGATGCAACAAGGCCATGATTGCAAGGACAAAGGGCAGTGCAAGGTAAAACACCATTTCCTGAACGATGGTCCAAAGGTGATTATTTCCCTGCAGAAAAAGAAAATGCGGGATGGCCAGATAGACCTGTCCCGAAGCGACGTATAAAACAAACAGCAGACAGTAGTACATGGGTACGATTCTGCTGATGCGACGCAGATAGAACTGTCCGAGCTTTCGACCGTTGAACACTCTGGAAGGCTCTTTGGCAAAAGGTATCGACAGCAGGTATCCACTCAAGGCGAAAAAAATCCAGACACCGACCAGACCGGAACCCGAAAAGAATCCCCAGGTGTGATCCGCGACCACACTGGCGGCAGCAATGCCTCGCAGACCGTCAAGTTCGAGGCTATGCCCCGCTTGCAGTGCTTGCGTCTTGTTCGACAGTCGAATCGCCGGCAATGCGGCAAGCGGCAGGCGACTGAAAAAAATGTACGCCCCCAATGCGGCCAGAACTGGCAGCACGTAATTAACCAGAGGGTTGGAGAATCTGAACAGCTTTGTTGAATGTATCTGCGCGATTGAGCCACTGGTCGACACTGTCGCTATGCCGTCAATTACGTTCAGTCGGGTGCTGTCTGAACTCGGCACAAATGCCTCGACGAGGTTATGTCCCTGCAAAGTTTTGTCTTCCCCGAATGTCCCAACCAGTCGAATGGAGTGAATCGGCCAGTTCGATTGATCGCCTTCGATTCTGACGGCAAATAGCGCGGCAGGGTAGTCACCCATATCAAAAATGATCGGATGGATTGTCGCGCCCGACCCGACGTTCTCACTGTGCCAGCCGTGGTCAACCCATTTTCCGGGAAACCGTTTCTGGTGACTGAGTGAAACTGTGAGACTCTGGCCATCCCCAACCGACAACTCTACTCTGTCAATTCGGCTGAGTGCATCACCCGTCACTGCAAACCAGACCACCAGACCGACAACGACACTGCAGGCAAGTATGGCCAATTTGGAAAACAGGCCGGTTGGGAGAGTCATATGCAAGAGCAGAAGAATTAATTATGAGAATTAGCCAGACTGGGGTCTCACAGTCGCAATTGTCACCAATTTCAGTCAAACTATAAACAACAGACGGCAAACAATTGCCACTATTTTAAAACACCCCGAGACCATACGATGCAGTATTACGAATCAATTGTAGACACCATTGGAAATACTCCACTTGTAAAACTGAATTCTGTGAGCAAACACATCAAAGGTACGGTGCTTGCTAAAGTTGAATACTTCAATCCCGGAAACTCGATGAAGGACAGAATGGCATTGAAGATGATTGAAGATGCCGAAGCCCGAGGTGATATCAAACCGGGTGGTACCATCATTGAAGGGACATCCGGCAATACCGGAATGGGTCTGGCACTTGGGGCCATTGCCAAAGGCTACAAGTGCATCTTTACTCTGGCGGATAAGCAGTCGCAGGAAAAGATCGATATCCTGAAGGCGGTCGGTGCCGAGGTTATTGTTTGCCCCACCAGTGTCGCGCCGGAAGATCCCCGTTCCTACTATTCGGTAGCGCAACGGCTCAATAACGAAATTGAAAATTCGTACTACCCTAATCAGTACGATAATCTTTCCAATACCGAAGCGCATTATGAAACCACTGGCCCTGAGATCTGGAAGGACACGGACGGCAGGATCACACATTATGCAGCGGGTGTCGGTACTGGCGGATCAATGTGTGGAGTGTCCCGCTATTTAAAGGAGCAGAATCCGGAGATAGTCGCGGTCGGCATTGACACCTACGGTTCGGTATTCAAAAAATACAAGGAAACAGGAGTGTTTGATGAGACGGAAATCTATCCCTATCTTACCGAAGGGATCGGCGAGGATATTTTGCCTGCAAATGTCGATTTTTCCTTGATCGACCATTTCGTGAAAGTCACGGATAAAGATGCCGCCATAATGGCTCGAAGATTGTCTCGGGAAGAGGGTTTGTTCTGCGGGTGGTCGTGCGGATCGGCAGTCGGGGGGGCTCTCGAATGGGCCGAGGAGAATCTTAAGGAGGACGATGTCATGGTCATTATCCTGCCGGATCACGGAACCCGTTATCTTGGAAAAATTTACAACGACCAATGGATGAAAGATCACGGCTTTCTGGAGGAGCGGGATTATTCTTCTGCCGCGAGTATTATCAACAAGCAAAGTGGAGAAGATGCATTGAGCACCATCAACTTGAATGCGACCGTTGCCGACGCGGTTGCACTGATGACAACAACCGGAATTTCACAACTGCCGGTAGTCGATGGAGACGAGTTTGTGGGCAGTCTCTCTGATACCAAGTTGTTGACGCGGATGCTCGATGAACCTGAGATTCGAAACAAACCGATAAAGGAAGTGATGCAGGCCCCGTTTCAATTTGTACCTGTTGACAGCACGCTGGACGTATTGTCCTCAATGATTACTCGGGAGACGCCCGCCGTGATGGTTCGGGACCAAAAAAACCGCCCAAGGATAATTACCCAGCACGACTTGCTTGAATCAATCGCGAACGTATAGGTTCAGATCGAAAGGTTGAGGCGATTTCTGTTTCATAGGGAGCGGAATCGGATCTATTTGTACAACTGAAGTTTCAGTTATTTCGGACGCGACAATCAGTCAAGCTCGGCGTCTGAGTTATCCATGCCAGCGTCGGTGTAGCGCCGCCCGGAAACGGTGCTTTCGTTGATCAGCTGTTCGAGTTCTGCGACCGTGTCCTTATCCAGTTCGATATCACCGGCCCCGGCGTTTTCGTACATATACTCAATGTGTTTGGTCCCGGGAATGGGAATCATGGTCTGGTCACGCTGCGCCAGCAGCCATGCCAAAGCCAGTTGTGCCATGCTGCATCCGACGCGGTGAGCGATGTTTGCGTAGGGCTGCAGAAGCTTTTCATTGTGGGCAAAATTTTCAGGTTCAAATCTGGGGCGTGCGATGGTGCAGCGAATGTCGTTTGCGGTCAGATGCTCGGTTGATTTCGCTTTGCCGGTGAGAAACTGTCGAGCCAGTGGCGAGAATGGCACGAACGTCACTCCAAGTTCAGAGCAGACATCAAGTATTCCGCGCTCCGGAGTGCGAGACCATAGTGAGTATTCGGACTGCAGGGCAGTCATGGGATGGACTGTATGTGCCTGTCGAAGATTGGCCGAACTGACCTCGGAAATTCCAAGCGTTCGCACTTTCCCGTCCTCTACGAGTCTCGCCATTTCTCCAATACTGTCTTCAAGTGGTACTTTTTTGTCTCTGCGGTGAAGGTAGTACAAGTCAATCACGTCTGTTTTCAGGCGTCTTAAGGACTCTTCACAGCTCTGACGAATGACTGCCGGACGCCCGTCCGTCTGCGTCTTTCCGTCGGCATCGGAATAGATGCCGCATTTTGTGGCCAGAACAAACTCATCGCGCCGATGCGACAGCGCTTTACCTATGAGTTCCTCATTGTGGCCATCCCCGTACAAACGAGCAGTGTCGAGAAAGGTGTAGCCCGCATCGATCGAGGCTTGCAGGAGTCGGGTCGATTCATTGTCGTCAGCTTTGCCGTAGCCCATCGACATGTTCATGCATCCCAGCCCAATGGCGGATACTCTGAACGGTCCCAGTTTTCTTTGATGCATTACCGTAATTCGTCAGTTTTGGAATCCGTAGATTCCGATTAAATCCCTGGTTGTGTCAACTGAATTTCACCGTGATGGGATATCATGCAGGCAACATGCGATATCAAGACTTCTATACCGCGTTGCCTGAAAATGTGCGTTCGCTGATTCCTGCTGAAGCGGACTGTTCCTCGCCGCTGGACGCGGATGACTGGATGATTAATGCGGTTTACTCGTCCAGCATTCAGCAGCTGGCGGAGCCCATGCTCGAATATTCCGAGCTGTTCGACGATGAGTCTTTGCGCAAGGCAAAGCATATCGTTGAAATTTGTGTCGCAATGGCAGCGGCCAGTCAGAGACTCGAATCCTCGGTCATTGACAAGCTTGGTGAGCGCGGTATCTCCGCGCGGCCATCAGGTGAGTACGGACAGCACTATGTTTCTTCGAATCTCTACATCGATCAATCGAATGCAATCGACGCGGTAGACGCACTGGTTCTGGACAAATTCGTGTGCTGGCACCCCTGGGACAACCAAAACCCGACCCGGAGTGTCGAGCGGATGACTTCAGTTATGCTGACTTCGCTGGATCAGGAGAATGGTCGAGTGAAGCTGCAATGGGCCGAGGAAATTCAGGCAAAGCAATCCTGGGTTCAGAAGGTTCGTGTTCGGATTGGTCGTGCGCGAACCGGCGTCGTGGAGAACCATTTTGGACCATTTCTGGCAACTCCCGACTCCCTGGTTGGCAGTCTGCTCGAAGTCGCAGAAGCGGGAACCGGGGATACTGTCGCGGATCTTGGTTGCGGTAACGGCCGGTTTTTGATTTCAGTGGTACAGAAGTCGGGCGCAAAGGGCATCGGGATTGAATCCGATCCTGTACTTGCCAATGCAGCAATTTCCAATGTCATGCAGGCCGGGTTGTCCGATCTAATACACATTGAGGGCGGTGATCTGCGAAATCTTGATCTTCAGCGCGTTGATGTCGTGCTTCTTTTTCTGCCTGTGTCGGCACTGCGCAAGCTGATTCCTGAGTTAAAAGACAGGCTTTCAGCAGGTGCACGCATTGTTGCACATGAGCAGAGAGCCCTGAAAAAAGTTGACATACCGGATCGCAGTGAACTCATTGTTACTTCAGAGGCGTTCTCTGTAGCGCACAGGTGGAATATTTCGTGAAGCAACTGTTCCTCGATCGCAAAGTGCTCTCCTGGGCTTTGTATGACTGGGCTAATTCAGCATTCGCCACTACGGTAATGGCCGGATTTTTCCCGATTTTTTACAGCGCGATCAGCCGCGATATCAGCCTGGCGGATTCACAGTTCTGGTTTAACGTAACGCTTGCGGTCTCGGGTCTGGCAGTGGCAATAGCCGCACCCGTGCTCGGGGCTGTGGCGGACGCAGGAGGCGGTCGCAGGAAATTTCTGGCGACATTTGCTTTTTTGGGAGTTGCCATGAGTGCGGGTCTTGCCTGGGTGCAAAGTGGCATGTGGTGGATGGGCCTGCTTCTCTACGGTCTCGGCAAAGTCGGATTCAGTGGTGCCAATGTGTTTTACGATGCCATGCTGGTGGATGTGGCCCCTGAAGATGATGTGGATCTGGTGTCGGGCTTTGGATACTCGATGGGATACATCGGCGGCGGACTCCTTTTTCTCCTCAACGTTCTGATGGTGCAGTATCCTGAGACTTTTGGTTTGCCCGATGCTGCGACAGCTGTATCTGTATCCTTCCTGTCTGTGGCTGTATGGTGGGCAGTGTTTACCGTGCCTTTGCTGCTTCAGGATCACAACAATGCAGACTCGACTCAACGCCCGGTGAGAAACCTTAGTGAATCGATTCGTCACGGTCTGACCGAACTCAAAGGCACCATCACGCGGTTGCGTCACTATCGGGTACTGGTGCTCTTTCTGGTTGGCTACTGGTTGTACATTGATGGAGTCGGCACAATAATCAAATCGGCCGTGTTTTTTGGCAGTCGTGTTCTTGAACTGCCGCAATCCAGCCTGATCACTGCCCTGTTGCTCACACAGTTTGTGGCATTCCCATCAGCGCTGGCGTTTGGATGGCTTGGCAAAAAGATTGGTGCCCGTCCCGGAATCCTAATTGGGCTTGGTGTGTATGTGATGGCGATTGTGTACGCCTGGGGCTGGCTTACCACCGCAGGCGACTTCTTCGTGCTGGCGGTGGCAATTGGGTTGGTTCAGGGCGGCGTACAAAGTCTGAGTCGATCACTTTATGCGCGATTGATTCCAACGGAACATGCCGCGGAATTCTTTGGCTTCTACAATATGGTCGGCAAGTTCGCCAGCATCCTTGGTCCGACGCTGATGTCCGGTTCAGTGTTGCTGTTCGCAGCAGTTGATGAGCGAGACAGCATCCTGGCATTGCTGGTCCTGTTTATATCGGGCGGGTTACTGCTGGCCTCGCTCGACCTCGATCAAACCAGAACCCGATCAGGGACGCGCTGACGTAATTAAGCAGAGCGCAGCAAGCGGGATTCAAAAGGATAGGTGGTCAGGTTCTCGGCGCCATCTTCGGTAATGACGACCTGATCCTCGAGCTTGACACCTTCTTTACCGCCGACTTCACCGACGTACGCCTCAACACACAGTGCCACACCGGGTTCGACGACACCATCGTAGCCGTGATGCTCAACATCTTCCGGATATCTGATCGACGGGTATTCGTCGCACAGACCCACGCCGTGCATAATGACTCCGTAACGAAGTTCGCGATATTGGGGTGCTAATCGGTGGCCACGTTCGGTGATCTCCCGGAATGAAATACCGGGCTTGAGCATGGCAGTGTTCGCGGTTATATGGTCGTAAGCTTCCTGATAGATTGCCTTTTGATCAGCAGTAGGCTCGAAGTCACCGATCATCCAGGTGCGGGAAATATCCGCGCATATCCCATAGGGCCCGATAAGATCAGTGTCGAATGCCAGAAGTTCGCCGTTTTGCATCACTCGGGGTCCTGATTCCTGAAACCACGGATTGGTGCGTGGACCGGAGGAGAGTATGCGACATTCGATCCATTCTCCCCCGCGCCTGATGTTTTCCGCGTGCAGAATCGACCAGATATCATTTTCAGTCAATCCCGGCTCAAGTGCCTCCTGCATCAGTCGCAGACAGATCTCGGTGGACACCACCGAGCATCTCATCGCCTTTATTTCGTCTTCGCCTTTTATGAAGCGCGCCATTTCCATCACTTCCTGACCGTCTGTGACTTCGATATTCAGCGCGTCGAGTGCCCGCAGACCCGCAATTTCAATCTTGTCTACCGCCAGCCGCCGGTTATCGCCGGCGTGCTCGCGCAGTATTTCTTCTATGCCGCCTGCGAACTCCTGCGCATGCAGATCGACCTTTTCGCCGGATTCGAAGTAAAAGAACGATGCGCCGTGCCGCAACTCTTTGACTAAGGGCAGATGGGCCGACAAGTGCTCACAGCTGTGAAAATCCCACAGAATGATGTGGCCGCTTGCAGCGACGAAACACGCGCGAGCGTGATTGTGGGTGATCCACAATTGCATGTTGGTTGTGTCGGTTGCGTAGCGGATATTCAGCGGGTCGAACAGAAGTACTCCCGCCAGATCACGTTTCTGCAGTTCACCAACGATGCGGTCAAGCCGGAATTCACGCATACGATCAAGGTTTGGCGTCTCAATACCCAGCGCCTCCCACTCGTTGAATGCGAGATCAGTGGGTCCTATTTCGACACGATCGTTCTCGTTCGGAGACCCGTCCGGTTTGAATGCGCCGGGGCGACGCTTGACGGGGTCTATCTTCCGGTTGGAGGTTGAAACATAAGGTCTGTTCATTCTTGATGCTCCAGGGGCTGGAGCACAATAATAAACGTGAATCGTCGACAGAGGAAAGTGAAAATTTTAGTGTCTCAACGGCACGGCATAGCGCTAATGCGACACTTATGTTTGGTTGAAGCAGGGTAGTTTCAGCTGGTTTCAGGTCAGTGAGTATGAAATCAGGTCCACCGGACAACGCCAACAATTTCAGGTGAGGTTTTCAAAATTGCATGGTCATTGATTAGCGTCATCCGGTGAACCCACTTGCCCTTCGAGCCTGTCTCGAAGTCGTTCAGTGGAAGAAGTCCCCGCCCGTTGCTCTGAACCTGAAGTCGGGTTCGACAATGGATGGCAGGAAGTGCCCCAACCACCACCAGAGCCAGCGATTGCAATCCGGGCTTCTGGCAGAGCATTGGGCAGGGAACTCCTAACTGGCCTGAGACGCGGCTTTTGCCGCCATGGTCTCAACAAACAGCGTGAACTCGTTCATGTCCAGCTCACGATCGCCGTTCAAGTCATAGTCATTCATTGACTCCTGCAGCCCTTCCATCGCAACGGCTTCCTCGGCACTGATCGAGCCGCTGTTGTCTACGTCGAGTTTGTTGAACTCTTTTTCGTTGTCATTACCCGCGATGGCCGGTGAAACAGAGAAAAGAGCGACTGAAATCATCAAAGCAAAGTTTTTCATGGTTACATCTCCTGTTAAAGCTAATTACAAGTGGAGCTGTTGGAGAACTCACTACCCGCTTATGCAATTCCCGTGCCAAAAAGTGAAAACCCAGCAAATTCATCGGGTTACCTCAGAACTGCCGGTTTTGCGCTGAAGGTTTCAAGTCCTCAGTGTCTTTTTTAAACGACA
>JBCCGE010000009.1:0-57590 GCA_039029455.1 Pseudomonadota bacterium
GGAGTCGGTAATTTTACGAATACAATTCTGACTTTCCTCAAGAACCGCGATAGCATTCTGGTGTGCCTCGGCTTCACGTTGCAGAGCCGTTGAACGACGTGCGATTGTCTTTTTCAGCACCGCCTGTTTCTGGCGCTCTATTGTGACATCGGTATACACCGTGACAAATCCGTTTCCATTATCAATTGGATTTCCCTTAACTTCGATCACCGTGCCGTTTGGTCTCACTCGGTCAAAACAATGCGATTGAAAACGGGCCGCCAGTTCAAGTCGGTCGCCCACCAGCGTCTCGACGTCACCGTCTCCGTATTCCCCTCTTTTTGAATTGAACCGAAACAGTGCTTCGAGAGAGATACCATCGGTGATCAGATCTTCCGGGAAATCCAGTAATTCAACGAATCGATCGTTCCAGGCAATAAGCTGAAGGCTTTTATTGATAACCGTAATGCCCTGGTCAAGATAGTTCAGGGCAAGACGCAATGAGATTTCCCGGTTGGACTCATCGTGGTGAGCGCGCATAGTCTGGACCAGATCTTTGTTTTCGGTCGTTTAGTGTACGGCAACAGTCGCGGACTGTGGAGATGTTGGGGATTTCTGCAGTTTTTTACATTTTGTTAACAAAATCGCGGTCTCAGGGGCTTTGCCAAACCGATTTAACCGCATTACTATGGTCGGGCCGTAAATACTATAAGAGATATCGGCCTGATGGCCGAAAGAGAACACCAGAGTCTTGTCCCACAGCCCAAATTGGCTGCTGTATTCCCTCGTAATCGGTTCCCTGTGAAAACATTGCGCGTCGGATTCCGGAACAGGCCACGTGTCATTGCAGGCTCACGCAAATATGATGCGAGTTCCGAATGTTCCGATCTGCGGGTTCGGTACCGCTTCGGACCAGCGTTCTAGCGCACACAGTATGGAGTTTAAAATCTGAAATGAGCAGTACCGATCCAACGCTTCTGGACACATTCCCGAAGCTGCTTTCTGAGAATGCGAAACGATTTGCTGATAAGACCGCCGTAAGGGAAAAAGAATTCGGCATTTGGCAATCCTGGTCCTGGAAGCAATGTGAGAAAGAGATTCATGCCCTTGCTGCCGGATTAAAGGCGCTGGGTCTCGAAAAAAACGGAAAAATTGCCATTGTCGGACGCAATCGTCCAAGGCTGTACTGGGGCATGACCGCGGCGCAGTGTCTGGGTGCAATTCCGGTGCCGGTCTACTCCGATTCTGTCGCAGAAGAAATGGAATATGTGCTGAATCACGCTGAAGTGAGTTTTGTGCTCGCAGAGGATCAGGAACAGGTCGACAAGATCTTTGAAATTGCGGATTCGCTGCCGGAATTAAAAGGCGTCGTGTTCGATGAAGGACGCGGACTCCGTGACTACGATCGCACCCGACTGCACGATTTTCAGGATGTACAGAATCAGGGCAGAACTCTGCTGTCCGAAAACCCGGAGTTGCTTCAACAAAGTATCGACGCCGGTTCAGGCAGCGACATAGGCATATTCCTGTACACCTCCGGTACGACCGGCAAGCCCAAAGGTGTGGTGCTGACGAATGACAATATCATTGTAACCTCACGCAATAGCATTGACAGAGACCAGCTTGGTTCTGACGAGGAAATACTGAGCTACCTGCCGATGGCCTGGGTCGGCGACCATATTTTTTCTTATGGTCAGGCGTATGTTGCGGGGTTTTGCATTAACTGCCCTGAGAGCGAGCACACTGTGCATACGGATTTACGGGAGATCGGACCGACATATTACTTCGCACCGCCAAGGGTGTTCGAGAGCATTCTGACTACAGTAATGATTCGTATGGAAGATGCAGGAGGCTTCAAACGAAAACTCTTCCACTACTTTATGGCGGAGGCGCGGAAGTCGGGTGTGTCTATTCTCAACGGGGAGGCTGTCGACGGATGGGACCGGTTTAAATACTGGCTGGGTAATTTGCTGGTGTTTGCACCGCTGAAAAATACGATGGGCTTCAGTCGAATTCGGCTAGCTTACACCGCGGGAGAAGCCATTGGTCCGGAGATTTTTGATTTCTTTCGGTCACTTGGAATCAATATCAAACAGCTCTACGGTCAGACCGAGGCCGCTGTTTTTATAACGATGCAACCTGACGGCGAGGTCTTTGCCGATACTGTTGGTGTGCCGGCACCCGGTGTGGAAGTCAAAGTTAATGACAGCGGTGAAGTTGTATATCGGGGCCCCGGTGTTTTTGACAGCTATTACAAAAACGATTCGGCAACGCGAGAAACGAAAGATGCCGAGGGCTGGGTTTATACCGGTGACGCCGGTTTTTTCGATGACCGCGGACATCTGAAAATTATCGACAGAGCGAAAGATGTCGGAAAACTAACCGACGGCAGTATGTTCGCGCCGAAATATCTCGAGAACAAACTCAAGTTCTTTCCACAGATTCAGGAGGTGGTCACTTTCGGTGATGGACGGGATTATGCGGCGGCATTTATAAATATTGATCTTGACGCGGTTGGAAACTGGGCGGAGCGAAATAACATACCCTACGCCAGTTATCAGGAGCTGGCTGCGCATCCGTCTGTGTACAAAATGATTGGCGATAACATACGACAGGTGAATCAGGATCTGGCCTCGGATTCGATGCTGGCTGGATCTCAGATCAAACGATTTTTAATTCTGCACAAAGAGCTTGATCCTGACGATGGTGAAATGACCCGCACGCGTAAAGTCAGGCGCTCAACGATTTTTGACAAGTATGGTGTTCTTGTTGATGCGCTGTATTCAGATCAGACAAGCTGTTTTATTCGGACTGAAGTCACATTTGAAGACGGTCGTACCGGCTCAATCGAGGCCGATCTTGAAATCAGTGATACGGAGATATTCACTCCGGTATCGAAAGCGAGCTAGTGGACATTGGACGTAACAGCGGGAGAAAAGGTCTTGAATAGCGCAGTAAATCAGTCCCGACAGTTTGACGAAGAATTGCTCGCGGTAAAAAACATTTCGCTGTCGTTTGGAGGTGTCAAGGCTCTGACAGATATCAGCTTTGATATCCGCAAAGGTGAGATAAGAGCCATTATTGGACCCAATGGCGCCGGCAAGAGTTCGATGCTGAACGTTATCAATGGCTTCTATCACCCTCAGGAAGGTGAAGTCTGGTTCGACGGCAAAAAGCGAGGTTCACTCAAGCCTTACGAAATCGCCCATCAGGGTATCGCCCGAACATTTCAGAATATCGCCCTGTTCAAAGGCATGAGTACTCTCGACAATATGATGACCGGCCGCATTACTAAAATGAAGTCCGGGCTGCTCGCTCACGTCCTTTGGAAAGGCAAGGCGGAGCGAGAAGAAATTGAGCATAGAGAGCGCGTTGAAGAAATCATTGATTTTCTGGAAATCCAGTCGATCAGAAAGACGCCCGTCGGGAAATTACCCTACGGTCTGCAAAAACGGGTTGAACTTGGAAGAGCACTCGCTGCGGAATCAAAGCTGCTCTTACTGGACGAGCCCATGGCGGGCATGAATCTGGAAGAAAAAGAGGATATGTGTCGTTTCATTCTGGATGTAAATGATCAGTTTGGGACCACCATTGCTCTGATTGAACATGACATGGGTGTTGTCATGGATATCGCTGATCGGGTTGTTGTGCTCGACTACGGGCGCAATATCGGAGACGGAACACCCGATGAGATCCGGAATAATCAGAGAGTTATTGATGCCTATCTGGGAGTCAGTCATGACTAGTTCCAACTTATCTGAAACTACAACGATACAGGCGCAGCGATGAGTCCAGCTATTCTGAATACCATAGAAGTTATCCTCAACGGGCTGATGGCCGGAGTGATGTATTCACTGGTCGCTTTGGGTTTTGTCCTGATATTTAAAGCGTCCGGCATCTTCAACTATGCACAGGGAGTGTTTGCACTGTTCGCAGCGCTGACACTGGTCGGCTTTCAGACCGGACAAATCCCTTTTGCGCACGTGATTAATGTTGTGCTGGGCACGGAATATCATCACTGGGGAGAGGGCCTGAATAATTTTATTGCCATCGTTCTAACCATGTTGGTTATGGTGGGGCTGGCCTGGCTGGTCGAACGGCTGGTGCTACGCCACCTGGTCAATCAGGAGCAGATCATTTTGTTCATGGCCACAATAGGGCTCGCATTCTTTATGGAGGGGCTGGGTGATTTGATGTGGGGCGCAAACATCAAGGTGCTGGATATCGGCATTCCATCGGGTGGATCGTTTTGGTGGGAGGACGTGACCAAAACATGGGCACCGGCCGAGTCAGATTATTATGGAATGTACATTGATGTACTCGATGTCTGGGCGGCCGTGGTCGCTATAATTCTGGTCATAGCGTTGACATTGTTCTCCCAATTTACCAAGACTGGCCGGGCGCTGCGTGCAGTCGCGGACGACCATCAGGCCGCACTCACGGTGGGCATCTCACTGCGCACGATTTGGGTGATTGTCTGGTCAATAGCAGGCTTCGTGGCGCTGGTTGCCGGCATCATGTGGGGTGCCAAGTCGGGTGTTCAGTTCTCGCTATCACTGATTGCATTGAAAGCGCTGCCGGTGCTGATTCTGGGTGGCTTTACCTCCATACCCGGTGCGATTATCGGCGGACTGATCATTGGGGTCGGTGAAAAACTGTTTGAATACGGAATAGGCCCCCTGATCGGAGGTGCTACCGAGAACTGGTTCGCCTATGTGCTGGCTCTGTTCTTTTTGATGTTCAGGCCGCAGGGTCTGTTTGGCGACAAAATTATCGAGAGGGTCTGAATCATGTTTTACAGAGAAGCCGGCGATTTCAAGACGTCCTATCGCGACGATCAGCAGACCTTTCCAATTCCTTTCGATCGCTGGGCGGTTGGGGTCCTGCTCGCGTTCGCCTTTCTGGTCGTTCCCTTTATCATTAACGAGTACTGGGAAAAATCCGTTTTGCTGCCGTTTCTGGTCTGGTCAATGGCTGCTCTTGGGTTAAACATTCTGACGGGCTATTGCGGTCAGGTCAGTCTCGGCACGGGAGGCTTCATGGCTGTAGGCGCGTATGCTTCCTATAAGTTCACGACGGCGTTTCCTGAGTTGAATCTATTCGTCATCGTTATTCTTTCCGGCGGCGTTACCGCATTTGTTGGCATCCTGTTCGGCTTGCCGAGTCTTCGCATTAAAGGTTTCTACCTGGCGGTGGCAACTCTCGCCGCTCAGTTCTTTCTGGTCTGGTTGTTCAACAAAGTTCCCTGGTTTTACAACTACTCGGCGTCCGGAATGATTACGGCGCCGGCGAGAACGATGTTTGGAATCGAAATTACCGGACCCAGTGCGCCATCGTGGGCGACATACCTTTTCTGTTTAACCGTGGTTGTGCTGTTTGCGCTGGTCGCGCGAAACCTGACGCGTGGACGAGTAGGACGATCGTGGATGGCCATCAGGGATATGGATATCGCGGCAGAGATCATTGGTGTAGCGCCACTGAAAGCCAAATTGTCTGCTTTTGCGATCAGCTCATTTTATATCGGAGTGGCTGGTGCGCTGTTTTTCTCTGTGTATCTTGGTGCTGCCGAGCCGACGGAAGCCTTTGGCATCGACAAGTCGTTCCTGGTGCTGTTTATGATAATTATCGGTGGCCTCGGTTCGATCATGGGATCGTTTATCGGTGCGGCGTTTATCACCCTGATTCCGGTACTGTTTAAAAATATTATGGTGGGTGGCCTCGGCTGGCCCACCGATATGGTCCAGCATTTGATTTTCATGTTGCTGGGCGGTTTGATTATGTTTTTCCTTATTGTGGAACCTCACGGGCTTGCACAGTTGTGGCGCATCACCAAGGAAAAGCTGAGACTTTGGCCGTTTCCGCATTAGCGCGGTCCAAATCACGTTCCTCAAGGAACATACTACTGGCCTTCAATGGCTTCACTCTTCATTGGGAGGAAATATGAAACTTACAAAGAACACCGCCAAACTTACCGCAGCTGCGATGGCGGCCGCGATGGCGCTCAGCGCTGGAACGGCTTCCGCGGATTTGGTGTTTCCATCACTGAGCTATCGCACCGGTCCGTATGCACCGAACGGTATTCCGTTTGCTGACGGATACGCTGATTACTTTACGCTGCTGAACGAAAGAGACGGCGGCATCGGTGGCGAGCCCATCAAATTTATTGAATGCGAAACAGGCTACAACACCGAGAAAGGTGTTGAGTGTTATGAATCGACGAAAGGCGAAGGTTCGCTGGTTTATCAGCCACTGTCGACCGGTATCACGTACCAGTTAATTCCAAAGGCGACTGCGGACGGTATACCTGTGCATTCCATGGGATACGGTCGAACCTCGGCGGCTAACGGCAAGGTCTTCAGCCATATTTTCAACTACCCTGGCACCTACTGGGACGCGGCTTCAATTATCGTGAATCACATTAACGATCAGGAAGGTGGAGATCTCAAAGGTAAAAAAATCGCGCTGGTGTACCATAATTCCGCCTACGGCAAAGAGCCTATACGAACACTCGAAGAGCTCTCTAAAAAACACGGTTACGAGCTCAGCCTGTTGGCGGTTGATCATCCGGGCCAGGAGCAGAAATCTCAATGGCTGCAGATTCGGCGCGAGCGACCCGACTATGTGATGATGTGGGGCTGGGGCGTAATGAACCAGGTCGCGATTCAGGAAGCGGTCAATATCCGATTTCCGATGGACAAGTTTATTGGCGTCTGGTGGTCTGCTTCTGAAAACGACGTTATTCCGGCAGGTGATGGTGCCAACGGATACAAGGCGATTGCGTTCCACGGTGTAGGCGACGGTTTTGGTGTCTATGATGACCTCAAAAAATATGTTGTCGAAGCCGGTAAAGCGGCAGGAGATGGATCTAATCTGGGTACTGTTCTCTACAACCGTGGCATGTATGCCGCAATGCTGGCGTCTGAAGCCGCCCGAACTGCGCAGGGCATTCACGGTGTGACCGACATTACTCCGTCGCAAATGCGAGATGGAATGGAAGCATTGACACTGGACCAGGCCCGAATGGCAGAACTCGGTTTGGCTGATTTTGGCCCTGAAATTAACGTCAGCTGCGAAAACCATGGTGGACCGGGACTGGGTGCAATTCAGCAGTGGGATGCCGGCAGCAAGACATGGGCTTTGATTACCGAATTTGGCGGTGCCGATCGGGGTGTCGTTGATGCACTGATTGCCGAAGACTCTGCCGCGTTCGCAGCAGAAAACAGCATCACACCACGCGATTGTTCTTGATCGCTGATTTGGTTCGTCTCTCGGTCGAGATGCGAATCATGTAGTAACCGACCGACCCGGAAAAACTCCGGGTCGGTATTTGCCTATTTAAAATTAAATATGACTTCGTCCGACAATATCGTTCTCAGCGTCAAGAATATTGAAGTGATCTACGATCACGTCATACTGGTCTTGAAGGGAGTTTCGCTGGATGTGCCCAAAAGCAGCATCGTGGCGCTGCTGGGTGCCAATGGGGCTGGCAAAACCACAACGATTAAATCGATTTCCAACATTCTTGGAACGGAGCGGGGAGAAGTAACCAAAGGTTCGATCGAATTTATGGGAGAGCGAGTTGATCGTCTGTCTCCCAACGAGCTGGTTAAAAGAGGCGTTGTGCAGGTGATGGAGGGTCGTCACTGCTTTGAGCACCTGACGGTTGAAGAAAATCTGCTGACAGGCGCGTATACGCGAAAGGATGGCCGCAACGCCATTGCAGACGACATAGAGAAAGTGTATAGCTACTTTCCCAGACTGAAGGAAAGGCGCAAAAGTCAGGCGGGTTACACATCGGGCGGTGAACAGCAGATGGTCGCCGTCGGCCGGGCGCTGATGGCCAGACCCAGCGTGATTCTGCTGGATGAACCCTCTATGGGACTCGCGCCCCAGCTGGTGGAAGAGATTTTTGAAATTGTAAAGTCTCTCAATGAACAGGAAAACGTGACCTTTCTGCTGGCGGAGCAAAACACCACTGTTGCGCTTCGTTATGCGACTTATGGATATATTCTTGAAAACGGCCGTGTCGTCATGGACGGCGAAGCGTCATCACTCGCGGAGAACGAGGATGTTAAAGAGTTTTATCTGGGAGTCAGCGGAGAGAACAAGAAGAGCTTCCGGGATGTTAAGCACTATCGACGTCGCAAGCGCTGGCTCGCCTGAGCGTTCGATCAATTCTTTCGAGGTGCCCTGATGACCGACTTTTTTGACTCACTCGAACGTCGCGACGCGGATCTGCGCGACACGGAGATGCTGGCCGCTGTCAAAGGTCAGATTGACCATGCGAGGACTGCAACTGAATACTATCAACGTGTTCTGACTGAGCAGCCGATTGAATCGTGGGGGGACTTGTCCCGGCTGCCGGTAACCCGAAAATCCGCCCTGATGCAGCGACAGCATGAGCTGCCACCATTTGGTGGAATGAGTGCGCTGGCGTCGAGCGATGTAAAGTATATTTTTGCGTCGCCGGGTCCGATCTACGAACCGGCAAGTTACCGTGCCGATTTTTTCCGGTTTGCAAGAGCTCTGTTTGCGGCCGGCTTCAGATCGGGTGACCTGGTTCACAACACCTTTTCCTATCATCTGACACCTGCCGGCCATATGGTTGACACTGGATGCCACGCACTTGGGTGCACCGTGGTTGCAGCAGGCGTCGGGCAGACCGAACTACAGGTTCAGACGATTGCGAATCTAAAGCCCGCCGGATATGTGGGCACTCCATCTTTCCTCAAAATTCTCATCGATAAGGCCGATGAACTGAATGAAGACGTATCGAGTCTACACAAGGCTCTGGTGTCTGGAGAGGCCCTGCCGCCGTCTACAAGGCAATATCTCGAAGAAAAAAATGTCCGCACCCGCCAGTGCTATGCCACTGCGGATCTGGGGCTGATTGCGTATGAGACCGAACCGGATCAGGGACTTATTATCGATGAAGGTGTTTATGTTGAGATTGTGAAACCGGGTACCGGAGACCCCGTTTCGGAAGGCGAGGTTGGTGAAGTTCTGGTCACCACGTTAAATCCTGACTACCCGTTGATCCGTTTTGCAACGGGTGATTTGTCGGCCTTTATGGACGGGCAAAGCGCCTGCGGCCGCACAAATCGCAGGATCAAAGGATGGATGGGCAGAGCGGACCAGACCGCAAAAGTGCGAGGGTTGTTTATTCATCCCTCGCAAATTGCCGAAATCGTTAAGAAACACGACGGCGTTTTGAACGCCCGGTTGGTTATCGAGTGGGTCGAACAAAGCGACGTGATGACATTGCGCTGCGAAACAGATGCCGCAAGTGCGGATCTTGTTTCCGCAATCGAGCAGAGCATCAGGGACATCTGCAAGGTCCGGGGTGGTGTAGAACTGCTCAGGGTTGGAGATCTTCCAAAAGACGGTGTTGTGATCGAGGATGCCCGTCAGTACGACTAGAACCCGCACCTGATCGGTGTTCCGGATGTCAGGAGATCAGTCACTTCTCACCGGTTTACGCGTTCTGGATATTTCACAATTTGTGCCGGGACCGTTTGCGACGCGAACCCTGTCTGATCTGGGTGCAGATGTCATCAAAGTTGAGCCGCCTGGTGGCGAACCATTCCGTTTTCTCGTTCCCGGATCAAAGGAAAAGCGACTGAATCCACTTTACAAAACGCTGAACCGCGGCAAAAGGATTGTTGAGTGGGACCTGAAAAGGAGCGTTGATAAAGACAAACTTTTCGAACTGGTCGCATCGGCCGATGCCGTACTTGAATCCTATCGGCCGGGTGTTGTAGATCGACTTGGTATTGATTTTGGTGCATGTCAGAGCATCAATCCGAAGCTGGTGTATTGCTCGCTATCCGGCTACGGACAGACGGGGCCTCACCGAAACCGCGCGGGGCACGATATCAACTATTGTGCGGTCTCCGGTCAGTTGCATACCGATATGCTGGATCGAGGTCAGAGTTTCGGCTTCCCGCCGCTTGCGGATCACACCGGCGCTATGCTGGCCGCAAACAGTCTGCTCGCTGGGTTGTACTCGGCGCGATCAAAAAATCAGGGGCACTATCTGGACGTATCGATCTACGAGTCCATGCTGTCGTTTCAGTACATGGCGCTGGAAGATGAGCATGACGGACAATCAGTGTACGCGGAGTTTATTGGTGGCGGTGCGGCGTGCTACAACATCTACGGCACGTCAGATAGTGAATACGTTTCACTGGGTGCAGTGGAGCCTCATTTCTGGACCAGGTTTTGTGATGTCGTAGGTCGCCCCGACTGGGTTTCCAGACAGTTTGAAGATTTTCCGCAGAACGCACTTATTTGCGAGGTTCAGTCTGAAATTCAAAAATGTAGTCTGGCTTTCTGGATAGAGCGTTTTGCCGACGTAGATTGCTGTTTTGAGCCTGTTCAGTGTTTGAGTGAGACGTTGAACCACGATCAGACGATCTCACGCCAACTGGTCAACAATCAGGACATCAGCTTTCCGCTTTGGATCGATGGCGTGCCACTCGCAATGCAGCCGGATAAGATAGAACCTCAGTTTTGCTCAGACGCGATTAAATGGCGGTAAGCGCTCCGCGGAAGACACGGATACAGTGACATCGTGTGATGGTTAGAGCGGTACTGCACCGAAAAAAACCGCACAATATCTCATAACACGAGCGGTGTACCTAGTGTTCCCGGGCTCTTGAATAGAGTTGCCGTATGCCTGCTTAAGCAACATTTATCTATTGGAAAATTCCCTATCCGACCGCATCTAAGACTCACAGCAGTCGTGAAATTTTGTTCCGTTTGTCGGCAAAGTTAAACGCCTGTTTCACGCAATTGCTATAAACTTCAATTGCAACGCGCGTTGTTTTTTGGGCTATTGGTTTGTATCTGACAGGCATTGCTGTTGGTCAAGAAATACATCGTAAATTCTCTGCTGATTCTGATTTGCCTATTCGTCCTCGGAGGGTGCGATCTGGTGGTGATGAATCCCTCGGGGGATGTCGCCCGCCAGCAGGCCAGCCTGATATGGATAGCAACCGGCCTCATGCTAATTGTGGTTATCCCGGTATTTATACTGGTTGGACTGTTTGCGTGGAAGTATCGAGCATCGAATAAAGGGGCAGACTACGATCCGAACTGGCATCATTCGACCACGGTCGAAATTGTGATGTGGACTATCCCTCTTATCATTATCATGATACTCAGTGGAATTACCTTTGTAGCGACCCATCGACTGGACCCTTATACACCGCTCTCACGAATATCTCCGGACCAACCGGTGCCTTCGGAACGGGATCCACTGGTTATCGAGGTGGTGGCGATGAAATGGAAATGGCTATTCTTCTATCCTGAGCAGGGAGTTGCGACGGTGAATGAACTCGCAGCGCCGGTGGATCGGGAAATTCAGTTTAAGATCACCTCCGACGCTTTGATGAACTCCTTTTTCATTCCTGCGCTCGCGGGCCAGATTTACGCGATGTCCGGAATGGAGACTCAGCTCCACGCAGTGATCAATGAACCCGGTGTGTATGACGGGTTCTCTTCCAATTACAGCGGTCACGGATTCTCCCACATGAAATTTAAGTTTCTCGGCTTTGACGATAGCGGGTTTGACACGTGGGTCAATAAAGTGAGAACAACTGGATCCCGAATCGACGAACCTGTTTATCTGGCGCTTGAAGAACCCAGTACGGATCATCCGGTTGTGTACTATTCGGCGGTTTCGGACAAGCTGTACCACAACATACTGAATCGATGCGTCGCAGGGCGAGGAACCTGCATCAACGAATATATGGGGCATTCAAAGTCGAAACATGCAGAGCACTAGAAACGTTTTAAATCGCGGGAACCAGGATGGCTAAGGATTACGCTGCCATTTACTCCGACGATCGTTGGTCGCCGATATTTGGCAAGCTCTCGTGGGACGTGATTCCCTGGTATGAACCAGTACTGCTTGCCACATTTGTTGGCGTGGCAATTGCGGGTAGCGCGTTACTGTGGTGGGTGACCTCAAAGCGACTCTGGGGTTATTTGTGGCGTGAATGGTTTACCAGCATCGATCACAAAAAGATTGGCATCATGTATATCGTCTTGGCTCTGGTGATGCTGGTGCGGGGTTTTGCCGATGCTCTTTTGATGCGTGTGCAGCAAGCCTGGACTGCAAGTGGAGGCGCGGGCTATCTCGACCCCCATCACTACGATCAGATTTTCACCGCGCACGGTATGATCATGATCTTCTTCGTCGCGATGCCTTTTATCACCGGCTTCATGAACTACCTGATGCCGCTTCAGATCGGGGCGCGCGACGTCGCCTTTCCGTTCCTCAACAACTTCAGTTTCTGGATGACTGTCGGTGGTGCGGCGCTGGTGATGGTTTCATTGTTCATCGGCGAGTTTGCACAAACCGGCTGGCTGGCGTATCCGCCTTTGTCAGGAATACAGCACAGTCCCAGTGTCGGAGTTGATTACTACATATGGGGGCTGCAAATTGCGGGGATCGGGACCACGCTGTCCGGAATCAATTTAATGGTCACCGTTATCAAAATGCGTGCTCCAGGTATGACCTACATGAAAATGCCGGTGTTCACCTGGACAGCGTTGGCAAGCAATATTCTGATCGTCGCTTCCTTCCCGGTGCTAACCGCTACGCTGACGCTGCTGACGATGGATCGCTACATGGGTACACACTTTTTTACCAGTGATGGTGGCGGCAACGCGATGATGTACATCAACCTCATCTGGATTTGGGGGCATCCGGAAGTCTATATCCTGATGCTGCCTGCATTTGGCATCTTTTCCGAGGTGGTATCGACATTCTGTCGAAAGCAGCTGTTTGGCTATACATCGATGGTGTACGCCACATTGGTCATCACTGTTCTGTCGTATATTGTCTGGTTACACCATTTCTTTACTATGGGAGCTGGTGCCAGTGTCAACGCATTTTTTGGCGTTGCGACAATGATTATCTCGATCCCAACAGGTGTCAAAGTTTTCAACTGGTTGTTCACCATGTACAAAGGACAAATCCACTTCGAACTGCCGATGTACTGGACTATGGCATTTCTGGTTACTTTTGTGATTGGTGGGATGACCGGTGTTTTACTGGCCGTGCCTCCAGCCGACTTCGTACTGCACAACAGTCTGTTTCTGGTAGCACACTTTCACAATGTGATCATAGGCGGGGTTTTGTTCGGATTGTTTGCCGGCATTGTGTACTGGTTTCCCAAAGTGGCGGGATTTCGTCTGGATCCTTTTTGGGGCAAAGTTTCATTTTGGTGCTGGGTTATTGGCTTTTACGTGGCGTTTATGCCTCTGTATGTACTCGGACTGATGGGCGTCACGCGCCGCCTGAGTCAGTTTCCGGATACCTCACTTGCTTCGTACTTTAATACCGCTCTAATTGGCGCACTTATTATTGCTGCAGGAATTGGGGCGTTCTTCATCCAGCTTTATGTGAGTTTTAGGCGCCGCGAACAGCTCGCAGATGTATCGGGCGATCCCTGGAATGCGCGCACACTGGAATGGTCTACGGCATCGCCACCACCTCAGTATAACTTTGCATTCACCCCGAAGGTGCACAGTCTGGATGCGTGGTGGCATATGAAGCAGCATGGCTTTGTGCGACCGAACGGAGATTTCAAACCGATCCATATGCCGAAAGATACCGGGGCCGGATTCATTATTGCAGCGTGCTGCACAATTATGGGGTTTGCTTTGGTGTGGCATATCTGGTGGATGGCTGCGCTGTTCTTCGCTGCCACCCTTGTTGTATGCATATATCATACGTTCAACTACGACCGGGACTACCACATTCCGGCGGGAGAAGTGGATGCAACTGAGCGTGCGCGAGCCAAGCAGCTGGTTGAGACCGCGCCCATATGAACACTTCAGACATCGCTGATCATGATGATTTAGAGTTTTTCGTCAAGGAGGAACCGCATCATCATTCGGGCAGTTTGCTTGGATTCTGGATCTACCTTATGAGCGACTGCCTGATTTTCGCAGTGTTGTTTGCAACTCGGGCGGTACTGGGAGGCAACCATCACGGCGCACCGTTGCCGAGTGATGTCTTTGACATAAAGCTGATACTGTTGGCGACATTCTTCCTGCTGTTCTCTTCGATCACCTACGGTTTTGCTGTGCTCAATATGCAGGAAAACCAGATTGGGCCGACGTTGCGCTGGCTTGCTGTAACCGGGCTGTTTGGAGCGGCATTTATTGGGCTGGAGTTGTATGAGTTCAACCACTTGATCCACGTCGGCGCGTCACCTCAGGCGAGCGCCTCGTGGTCGTCATTTTATGCGCTCGTGGGCACCCATGGACTGCATGTGGCTTGTGGGCTGGTTTGGTTGGTTGTCTTGATGGTGCAGGTAAATCGCGTTGGATTGACGGTCGCCAATAAGCGCAGACTGCTTTGTCTGAGCATGTTTTGGCATTTTCTCGATCTGATCTGGATCGGGGTTTTTTCACTAGTCTATCTGACCGGTGTTTTGTTATGAGCGATCACAATCACGATGACACGAACTCTGGCGTTGAGATGCACGCGACGTTTCGTGGCTATATGACGGGCTTCTGGCTATCCGTGGTATTGACTGTCATTCCATTCTGGCTGGTTATGGGGGATGTAATGACCAATCCACATTTGGCGGCCTTTGTTGTGATTGGACTGGGCGGCCTGCAGATGATCGTTCATATGATTTATTTCCTTCACATGAATACCCGGGCCGAGGCGGGCTGGTTGGCTATGTCCATGGTGTTTACAATTTTGCTGCTGATCATCGCGGTTGTCGGCTCGCTCTGGATCATGTACCACCTGGACACGAACATGATGCCAGGCATGGCTGCACAGATGCAAAATCCAACCATGAGTCTGACGTAATGAATCAGCCCCGAGCCGTGGCTTCTGAGCGGGTAGCCTCGCGCCCCCCATCACCGCGAGCCCGAATTTTTACGATTACCCTTGGGCTGGTTATCGTTGTAACAACCATCGGTTTTATACAGTTGGGCAATTGGCAGTTGCGGCGACTGGAAGAGAAGCTGATTCTTATTGAGCGCGTCAACGCACGGGCCTTTGGTCTTCCGATTGCGGCGCCCGGGGAAGAAGTCTGGTCGAAGGTCACTCGCGACTCCCATGAATATCAGCACATCAGTGTCACCGGCCATTTTCTGTATTCCAAAGAAACGCTGGTCACTGCGAGCACGGAACTGGGCAGCGGCTACTGGGTTTTGACCCCGATGCGAACAGCAGACGGAACAATCAATATGATAAATCGCGGTTTCGTGCCGGAAGAATTTCGAGATCGTTTCCGCGGTCAGGAGGACGACAACCATACCGAAATTGTCGTCAGCGGATTGCTGAGGATGTCTGAGCCGGACGGTATCTGGCTTCGTAGCAATGTACCCGATGAGGAGCGCTGGTACTCTCGCAATCTGGAAGCTATCGCAAAAATAAGAGATCTGAAGCGGCTGGCACCGTTTTTTATCGACGCCGGTCTTTCGAGTAACTCTTCAGAGTGGCCGCGCGCAGGCCTGACCCGAGTCCAGTTCAGAAACACACATTTGATCTACGCGCTGACGTGGTACGGTTTGGCGCTGGCATTGATCATTATGACCGGCAGAGCACTCTGGCTCGAATCGAAAAGGCGGGGAAATAGAGAACTCTTTCGCTCATTCTGAAGACATGGCGATCTAACCACTATTAATGATAGCGAGTGGTGATCTGATCTATACGCCGTTCAGCGATGTCATTCGGCAGGACTGGCAGCACAGCTATCAATAAAAACCAGAAGTACACAACGATGCAGGAACAAAACAAAAAACCAGAAAACCTAGGCCCCGATCAGCTCATTGGAGTCATTGTGATCAGCAAAATGTCCGAATTTTTCGGGCTCTTTACCTTCGCTATTGCAAGTGCGCTGGTTTTTCCCCATGTGATTTTTCCCAACTTTGAGCCACTGACTGGAACTCTACTCTCATTTGGTGTTTTCTCATTGATGTTTATCGCGCGTCCGTTTGCGCGCATCTTTTCTCGGCGTCTTGATCATCGCGTAGGTCGCGCGGCGAAAATTACTCTGGCGATGTTCCTGCTCGGTGGTTCCACCATGGCTATTGGATTTGTGCCCAGTTATCAGGAAATCGGCGTAATTGCACCAATTCTGCTGTGCCTGGCGCGGCTGGGTCAGGGGCTTGGCGTTGGCGGAATCTGGGATGGACTGCCGGTGATCATGATGCTTGAAGCCCCTGAGAAACGCCGCAGCTGGTACGCAATGATTCCTCAGTTGGGCGCGCCGCTGGGTTTCCTGATTTCTGCCTCAATCTTTTTTGTTTTGGTTAAGTTTCTCTCGCCCGAGGAGTTTTTGAGCTGGGGATGGCGTTTTCCATTTTTCGTCGTGCTGTCACTGCAGGTCGTCGCCCTGTTCGCGAGACTCCGACTGATCGCTACGCCGGAGTACAACCATGCCCTGGAGTCACATCATCTGCGCGGGGCTCTGATCCGTGACGTTATTCGACACCAGTTTATGCAGGTCGCGCTGGGCGCTTATCTGCCCCTTGCTGCGTATGCACTGTTTCACATGGTCGCGGTTTTCCCGCTGGCTTACATAAGTCTGTACCAGGATTTACCCATACCGACTCTGCTGATGATGCAAATGGTTGGCGCAACAATCGCGGTCTTTACCTGCATACTTTCCGGGCCGTTAGCGGATCGGTTTGGTCGTCGACGGTTTTTGATGGTGATTGCTGTGTTGATCGGCCTGCTGAGTTTCAACATCGTTGATCTTCTGGACCGTGCGTGGGTTTATGTACTGCTCGGATTCAGCTTGTTGGGTCTTTCATTCGGGCAATCAGGCGGGACATTGCCGCATAGGTTCAAACCCGAGTACCGTTTTACGGGAGTTTCCCTGACGACCGACATGGCCTGGTTATTTGGCGCTGCGTTTGCACCAATCATTTCTTTAAGCCTTACAGAGTGGTTAGGCATCGAATATGCCGGTTATTATTTGTTGTCGGGTGCTTTAGCTACATTGGCTTCGCTTTATGTGGTGCACAGACTTTCAAATCGGAGTCGATAGCATCGAGCTTGTTGCTGTTCGGTTGACGAGCAGGGTGTTGCAAGGGAATCCGGAGATAAAGAAAGAACAAGAATTCTACTCGTAAGTGCAACGCGCAAAAATGCTGCGCAACATCGATACCAAAGCAACTACCGTCTGACATCGAATGCCGTGTTGAATAGTAAATGCTTGCGAAACTGTGGGTCGCGCTCGCGTTGGGCCTACACCATGGTTAGACGGTTTTCAGGTAGTGCTGGGTCAGGCTATGTTTGCACATCAAGAACAAGGGAATCAGTTGTACTGAAAAGTTGAGCATGTGAGCACAGTCCCCACATATTTTAAGCCTACAGATAGGAGCTACTCTGTTCGGATACAATACTCAACAAAAACCTTTTCGCGACTATAGCTCTCAAATGTATCGGGTCATTCCCTATCAACAGCAGTATTTTGATCAGGTTGTTTCTCTGCTGGCCGCGTTTTGGCGCATCAATCGCGAACTTGCCGCGCGTTACTTTCGCTGGAAGTATCTGGATAATCCCTGGGCGGATAAGGTGTATATCAGCCTGCTGCTGGACAAGGACGTTGCGATCGGTATGCGTGGCGCTTATCTGATGCCACTTTGTATCGGCGGAGATTCCGAGCGTATCTGCAGTTTCTTTGGCGACAGTTTCATCGACGAGGCACGCAGAGGCGGAAACTCTTTTTCGCGACTGAATGATCAGTTGTTTGGAATGCTGGCCGGTGATGGTATAGACATTGCACTAAACACAACGGCATCGCCCGGTGTTCGCCTGTTCTCACTGCGATCAGGCTGGCAGGAAACCGATCCGGTCATGACAATGAGTTACCGGGAATCCCGGCCGGAAAATCTCGGAAACAGTTTTTCCCAGGTTGATGGAATCCTCGATAAATGGCAGCGCGAGGGCGAAGGGTGGCTGCACTACACCAACAAGGTTTACGTGGATGGGCTGGCGCAACTGGCTTCCGATCTGCGCCGCAATAGTCGGATTCACGTGTTGAAAAGCGAATCCTATCTGCGTTGGCGTTTTGCAAACCCTATGGGGCAGTACCGGTTTTTGTACTATTTCTCAGCAGAAGGCGACTCGAACCTGACATCCAATCGAGGCGGTGTGGGTGAACTCCTTGCGTTTGTGGTTCTTGCAGTTGACAAAGTACCGATGCTGACGAGCAGCTGGATCGCGGATTGGGGCGCGAGGGACGAACGCGCACTTCGCAAGGTGCTGGAACTGCTGTTGAAGATTAATCCTTTTGCAAGACTTACCATGATGCATCAGCCTGCAGGGCAAACGATGAACGAGACTTTTTCAGGCCTGGGCTTTGAAAAGGATCAGGTGTCAGCGGACGAGCGTCTTACGATTTTATCGCGAACGCTGGGTACCAATACCGACAGCGCGCTGAAACAGAGCCTTACCGTTCTTGACCACTGGACCCTCGCCGCCCTCAATCTAGACAGCGTGTAGTGGCTCAGATTTAGGAGGTGGTCGGATTCAGAACCGGGTGGAAGGTCATACCCGGTTCTTTAGGTTATGACGTTTACGTGCCCAATCGAGCCCAATCAGGTCAACCAGGAGGCAGTGGCGAAGTGGTCATAGGCGGCATCGTCGTCGGGAATATGGGGCATTCCTGTGTGAAGGAACGGCATGAGCCGAATGGCAACCTAAGGTTCTCGGAACCCTCTTCCGGGAACAGGAGCTCTACGTCGATGTAGTCAGATGTCGGGTTGGACAGGATGACGGTATACGACCTAAAAGCAACAAATGGGCATTTTTGGGGAGTCAGAAAGATGGTAGCGCCAAGTGGCCCTGATCCTTCATGAACAATGGTCGCACTCGTCTTAAAACGACTGCCAGGATACATTACGGTGAAGTCGACCGAATAAGTGTCGCCGCCATTGGACGTGCTGCAACACATGTAGGCGCTCGGACTCATGATTGGTGCAGGAACCGGTTGCGCTTCGGCGACCGGTGTAATGACGTCAATCAGATTGTCGACAATGGAGTCGCCCATAATCGGCGGCGCTTTGGCATAAACTTCCGCTTCGAAATTGACGCGTTGAGCATCGTTAATATCAAATACTTGCGACACATCATCGAAATAACTGGCATTCTGCATATCCTCGCCTTCACCGCCGTCACCACCGCTGCCGGTAGTGTTTGCGTGGCTCGGAAGAATAACTGAATCGACAACGGGCTTGGACCACTGCGTAGCGGTTGTCGCACCGACCAGACCGCCCCCCAGCAGCGTTGCTTTCAGCGTTTTACGTCTGGATTCTGTCGGCTGATCACTCTCTGACTGCGGAGTATTTTTACTTTCAGGACGTTTTGATTTCATTCGATCACCTCTCACTCGTAAAAACTTTTTCATATTGAGAATTAGACAACCCGGCTGAGGTGTCACCTGCCTGACACAGTTTGCAAGCACCTTTAGGGTGTATTCCGACTGCAACTATAGCACTTTACAGTCCGCAGCGGACCACAGATTCGCATCTTTGGATATGTATCATTGGGCCGTATTTGTCTGAGGATTGAGATTTAAGCGGCGAGATATGCATAGAGCTCCGTCAACGCCGTGCCCTTTAGACGGGTTGCCGAAATTGGTTCAGGCATTGATGGTACACGATCCCACAGTGATCAGACCGGGGCATGCCGGCAGGCAACCCGGTCTGGTGGACGATATGCGAAAATGTTTCAATCGAAGTAAAAACGGATCAGCCTGTCAGAACCATGAGTTACCAAACAATATCGCTTGAAACGGATGAGAGGGGTGTCGCCACCGTTACACTGGATCGAGAACCGAAACACAATGTCATGGACGAGCGAATGCTTGATGAGTTGACCCGGGTTGCGGTCGCACTGTCGTCCGAAACGTCAGTGCGCGTCGTTGTGCTGACTGGTCGCGGATCGAGCTTTTGTGCGGGCGCTGATCTTGGGTGGATGAAGGCCAACCTTGAACTGGACATTGAGGAACGACTTTTCCAAAGCAATAAGCTGGGTGAGATGTTGAATGCGTGGAACGATCTGTCCAAGCTGGTTATCGCTAAAGTCAACGGTCAGGCCTTCGGTGGTGGTGTTGGCATTATCTGTACCTGCGATATCGTTATCGGGGTTGATACCGCGGTCTTCAGTTTAAGCGAAGTCAAGCTGGGCCTGGCGCCTGCAAACATTTCGCCGTTTGTTTTGCAGCGGCTGGGACGGCGTGTGTCCCGACGATTGTTGCTGAATGCGCATCGATTCAATGGACCCGAGGCAGCGCGATTTGGATTGCTGGACGAATGTGTGTCAACGTCGGAATTGTCCGATTGTGTTGAGGGTGAAATTACTGAATTGCTGACCTGTGGACCTGAGGCCGTCGCTCGCACAAAAGAACTGATTCGATTTGTGTCCACTCACTCCGATACAGAATCCCGGGAATACGGTGCAAAACTGTTGGCGGATGTCTGGCAGGGTGATGAATCCGACGAGGGCATCCGCGCGTTTTTCGAGCGACGCAAGCCAAGCTGGAGCGTATGAGCGATTTGGGGTTGCAAGTTCGTCATCGTGTCGAAATTGAAGCTTCGAATTGATCCATACAACCGGAAATACCGGGGCGGTGTAATTGCGTGCCTGAAAGTGTTTTGGCAGCTGAATGATGAGATGGCCGAGCGTTTTTTTGCCTGGAAGTATGAGGACAATCCCTGGTCAACTCGAATCCATCTGGTACTCCTTCTCGATGGTGAAGAAGTTGTGGGTATGCGCGGAGCCTGTCCCTTGCCGATTCACGCACCAAACCGTGAGCCATTGATGGCTGCAATGGTCGGAGACAGCTTTATCGTTTCGAAATATCGCGGGGGTCGTGAGTTCTTCCAGATGACCCGGATGTTGTTGCAGATGATGAATGCCGAGGGCATATCTTACGCGCTGAATGCGTCCGCAACCGCCCCCGTACGTCGTGTCTCTGTACGCGAAGGGTGGACAGATACCGGTTCGTTTCCTGTGCTGGAATACAACAACACGTCGAAACTGAGGACAGACAGTGGGCTTGCCTCGCTTGATCCTCTGCTTGAGGCCTGGCAGCCAGTCGACAATGGGTGGATTCATATGTCGAGCAAATTCTATGTCGGTGCGCTGACCACTTTGCAGTCCAATCAAAAGCCGGTCGCACTCGAAGTCGAGCGCAACGACCTGTATTGGCGCTGGCGACCTCTGAATCCTCGAATAGACTATCGAGTCATGTATCTTTTTGATTCATCCGAGTCCGGTTCTTCGAATTCAAATCAGAGGGCAGTTGGTGCGCTCCGTGCCGCAATCGTGATCGGTGTTGACAAGGCATTGCTGGCAAATCGGGTGTGGATAGCAGGCTGGATAACCCGCGACAGCGGATCCCTGCGCGACCTGCTAGCGTATTTTTTTGAGATCAATCCATTCAAAACACTCTATACGATGGCGCCCGCTGGTCCCGCAGCTGGATCGTTTTCAAGTGTCGGGTTTGTGCAAAGTCGAAACAGCGCAATGGATTTCAGAATACTGATTCGATCAACAGATACACAGCCGGCCGACTCAGAATGGGTTGCGCAGATGAGTAAGGTTGAACACTGGCAGCATCACGGCATGAATCTGGACGAGCTGTGAGCAGACTTTCGGTGGCTTGTTTACGCCCTGTAGTGAATCCACCCTAATTCATAGCAATGTAACAGGCGGACCAGGTCAAACAAGAAAAGAGCCAGCCGAAGCTGGCTCTACAATTATCGGGCAACCTGCAATGCGGACTTAGCTTTATTACTGGAGATTCCCGCTTAAATCCGTGATTCGCAGGTTTCAGCTTATTGTGGAATCGATTCCGGGCATGAAGGTGTAAACGATCTGCATGCTCCGGCCCCAACGGTCACGTCGCCGCCAAATTTTAAAATGTTTACTGAGAGCTGGACATCGCTTTCAGTAGGTGAGGACACAATTGCGGTCGGGCTAAATTCTATACCTTTGATGTCTCCGCAATCATTTGGGTCACGACTGAGTGGAATTGCTGTGTTGAGAGGACCACTTCCGGAATACACTGTCGTTGAGCCCGATGTAAAGATACTGGGGCTGAAAACAAGCGTGTAGTCCACGTTGTATGTTGTACCGTCGCTGGTGGTTACGCAGGCATAGATGTTGGTTTCTCTCACACTTTCTTGAGCCTGCGCTGGCGGCACGACTAAATTGGAGAGGCGGCCAACAATATTTTCGGGGACCGGATTGTCGGATGCGGCAATGATTTGATTTTCGCTGACATTGCTGCGATCAAAAGTGAAGAGCTGCTCAGAGACATTCTGGAAGTAGCTGGCGCTGGTGTTTCCACCGGATTCGTCGCCACCTGAATCGGTGGTGGTGGCATGCGCAGGCAGGACAACCGACTCCACCACCGGCCGAGACCAGTGTGCAGTTGCCAGTATGCCCGTTCCCAGTAGTGTCTGTTTAAGAGCGCGCCGACGATCATGGTTCGACTGATTGGTTGTTTTTGTTGATTGATTCTTTCTCTCACCGTTTTTCATGATTCACCTCGTGATCTAATGCAATTAACTGTTTGGTTATTGAAAACTTGCGCGCTGAAATCTAGCATGAGTGAACTGGAAAGTTTCCAAATTTGCCGGTTTACGCAGTGATTTACGCTAAAAATGAGTAGGAATACTCAGTGATGATCCAGTGGTAAACCAGCCAATCAGACCGTGTGCTCTGGCAGCACATTAGTAGGTGCGATCAGACGCTTTGAATCCGGGGCAGAAGTCTTATCAAAAGCATGGTTTCGAGGCCTTCAGTTTGAGACAAAAGCGTTCGAATAAAGACTGATATTTTGATGTCAGAGTGAGTATGATTCCGGCATCTACAGTTCACCCTTCTATCCTCGCCATTCACTATGTTTGACAGTTCGTTGCTGCAGCAGGTCCGCAGCTGTTTTGCTCATGTTGATTCCTGCCCATATCAGGGCGAACGCGCATTCTTCGAAAATGCCGGCGGTTCTCTGACTCTGAATTCCGTAGTCGAAACAACATCTCGTCTGGCCGCTATTCCTGACAATCAGGGTCGTGATAATCCGGCGTCTCACGAGCTGGTCAGACTCATTAACGAGAGCAAGCGCAATATCATGACGTTTCTTGGCACCAGTCGCGGCATGGTATTTGTGGGCGAGAGTGGAACTGAGCTGCTGTTTCGAATGATTCGTGCGGCGGTACTCGCTAAAGACGGCAATGGAGATGTGCTCGGCAGCTCTCTCGAACACCCGGCAACGGTCAGTGCCTGTCGACGTTGGGCCGGGGTCGCCAATAAAAACTATATACAGATCGAGCACAACCCGGACACCGCAATGGTCACGGCGGAGGACTATGCCGCACACGTTACGCCGGATACTCATGTTGCAACCATTATCCAGACTTCACCCGTCAGCGGCACCGCACTTGACGTTGAGTCCATTGTTAAAGCTGTTCGCGCGGTATCGCCAAACTGCTTTATTGTCGTTGACGGCATTCAGCATGCCGCCCACGGTGCGCTTGATCTCGATGCTTACAACGTCGATGGATTCGCGGTGTCAGCCTACAAGGTGTTTTCGAAACATAATTACGGCGTGGCATGGTTGTCCGAACGTTTAAGCACCGTTCCGCACGACAAGCTCGATGGCACTGCAGATGATTTCTGGGAGATGGGTACGCGTGATACATCCGCGTACGCGACGTTTACCGATGTTGTAAATTATCTTGAATGGCTCGGGTCGGAATTTACAACGTCTGATGATTTGCGCGATCGGCTGGTTGCGGCCGGCAAGGCAATGCAGGCGCATGAACACGATCTTGTACAGTTGATGATAAATGGTGATGAGACCCAGAGCGGGTTGCGGGACATCGAGGGTGTTTTCATTGTGGGGGGTGCGGACAACCCACATCGGGAAGGTCTGGTGTCAATGACGTTGGTGAACATGCCGTCTGCCGAGGTTGTTACCGCGCTGAACGATCGTGGAATTCGCACGCACGTGCGTAAGAACGACTACTTTTCAGGGAATATACTGAATCCGCTGAACATGGAAACCTGTGTTCGGGTATCGTTGTGTCACTACAACTCTCCGGCAGAAGTAAAAAAGTTCCTGGCGCTGGTCGAAGAACTGGCAAGCACATAGTTTCATCGCAGATCGGTGCACTAAAGCGAAGCTGGAGTGACCCGATTCGCCGCATCGATTCCTCTTTGAATAAGGTGCTCCGTTAACCGTTTGCCAGCCTCTGCGGAATCCAGTCTGTCGTCGCATATTTCGACGCTGGATTGAAACAATTCCTCTGTCATTTCCCCTGTTTCAATGTCGAGTCGAAACGTTTGCCTGCACCGGGTCAGTGAAACCGTGCGGATGCCGTAACGCGGTGGACCGGCTCCTATCAGCTGAGTCAGGGTTTGATGCCTGGCTTCGACTTTTTTTCGATTTACGCTGTCGATGGAAAACAGGTCGCGTTTCGATTCCGGGTCCAGCAACAGCGAATGTCCCTCCATCCAGTCTGGCACGGGTATATCCAGATAGTCGAGAACGGTGGGTGCGATGTCGATGAGCTGATTGTTGCCGAACTTTGCTCCTGCGTGAGCGCCATCCGGAAAACGGATCAGCAGCGGAACCGACTGATGTGTTCGCCACTCTCGGGTGTGATCAGACGAATAAATCACCACTGTGTTTTCAAGTTTTCCGCTTTGTTCGAGTATGCGAAGGAACCGACCGAATAAAATATCAGAGTTCAGGATGGCATCGTCGTAAAAGTCGAGAATATTCTGAGCGGTCTGGATTGAGTGGGATGCAGAGAAGGTCCGCTTTCGGGGAAAATAATGACAACAGTGAGTTCCCATCAAATGTATATGGGCAAACACCGGCGCTGTCGACTGCTCAATAAAATCACGAAACCGGATCAGACGCTCATCGTCGGTCGTGCCATAGACTTTTGCAATGTTTTCGGGATTGACGACGTCAAAGGCATTGGACATCGCACGAACCCCGAGCAAATGGAGTGCGCGATCCTGCACCCGGTTGAACAGTGTTTTGCTGAACGCAATGGTTGCGTCAAGTGCGATTGTCAGAGACCTGGGAACAATTTGCGGTGTATGGGCAATCGCCCGCCCGTTGGCGTGATCGAAAGCCTCTTGCATGTTCAGATCCGGTCCATCGGCATAGTAGCGGACGGATTCCTGAAAACTCTGGTACCCCAGTTTATTAAGTATTGCCGGGAGGTGCTGGTGAACCGCAGTACCGTCCAGCGTGTGGGGCGGAAAAATGACTTTTGTAGTTGTTGGATAACGGCCGGTCAGCATCGCTGTGACTGAACCTGTGGTTCTTCCAGCGTTAGCAATTGTGTTGTGCACGACCAGAGCATTTGATGATATTGACTGCAGGACAGGTGTTGTATCCCGACCGTAGCCGTACAGTGAAACATGACTTGACTGGATACCGTCGCTGGCGAAAAAGATGATGTTTGGTCGGTGTTTTACATCGGTGGCAGTCACTGAAACTTGCTTTTCAATGCCGTTAACCGCAACAAAGCCGACAGCCGTCAGAATCGACAGTGCTGGCAGCGCCGCAAGCTGAACCCGTGATACGGATGAGGCCGCATTGAGTTTGCGGTAAAGCCATCGAACCCAGCACACGAAAAACACTACGATGAATATCATCCACACGATGGGCTGATGATCCTTTGTACTGCGAATCCCGGTGTCGAGAACCGTCAGGGTGAAATTATCGATCAACAATATCGTGAGTACTGTTGCGATAGCAGCGGCGGGCAGAACCAGAAGAATGTTCGATTTACGAGTCAGTGGCTTCAGCAGAAACCAGGCAAGCATGCACACGAAATAAAGAGAGGCTGCAATTAGCAGCAGGGCCAGAGGACTGACGAGCAAACTCTGAATCTGATCCGGTAACGGTTTACTGCTTAGTGAGGAGGGTTTGGTAAAGAAAAACAGCCATTCCAGAGCGATATAGATGTAAGTCGTCAGGACGACAAACCATGCGCCTGTGCGCACTGGGGTATTTGCTGGTACGAGCGTTCGAATCACACCGTATCGGCTATTTTATTTGTCGTAAGTGCACGTCCTGACGGATATTGGAATGCCTGCCAAAAGCAGAAAATCAGGTGTCGATCGCATCGGTCACTGTTGTTGATTGTCTTCCGTTTCTGTCAGCGCTTCACTTTGCTCATCGGGTGATCGGGTAAAAATGCTTTTCACCCGGTGCCACCAGAACTTTCCGGTCGCGAGCGCAGCAGCGATTCCAGCCACAATTCCCTGAAAAATGATGCTGCCTGTACCGGGATCCAGATAGGCGAATGCGACTGAGGGACAGGCAAAAGCCAGAACCACAGGGAAAACGGCTAGGCGAAAGGGACTCATAGGTGGAATTTTGTGTAACATCGGAAGATAGACCGGCAAAATATAACACAGTCGCTTCGGGCGATTTACCCACTCAGGTCAATCGACCTGCCCTACAACAATCCAGCAGTAGTTATGTCAGATTTTTCAACCGATCCGGGTTCGTTTCGAGATCCGTCCGGACAGGTTTTTTATTCGGATGGCGAGTTGTATCGACGGATCAATACATCCTACCGTGATGCCTTCGAGCAGTTTGAGTCCAGTGGGCTGATGGATCGATTGCATTCCGAAGGTCTGCTGGTGGCTCATGATGATGTGGATCGATCTGCGTTTTTGAATGTTGACGCATATAAAATTATCCGACCCAGACGCATTCCGTATATTTCATATCCCTATGAATGGTGTTTTTCCCAACTCAAAGATGCCGCACTGCTCACACTGAAAATTCAGAAAATCTGTCTGCAGCACGGCATGACGCTGAAAGATGCCTCCGCGTACAACGTGCAGTTTTTGGGATCCCGTCCGCTTTTTATCGATACGTTGTCATTCGAGACATTTGTCGAGAGACCGTGGTCAGCATACCGTCAGTTCTGCCAGCACTTTCTGGGGCCTCTGGCGCTGATGAGCTATACGGATTATCGGCTGTCCGATTTACTTGTAACGCACATCGACGGCATTCCCCTTGATCTGGTATCGAAGCTACTCCCGGGCAGAACCCGGCTGAAACTCGGCCTCATGACCCATGTTCATATGCATGCGAAAAGTCAGTTAAAACACGCAGATGCGGGCAGGCAGACTGGCTCCGCGGGCAAGGCGTCTTCGCTTAAGATCAGTTGCGATAAAGCCGAAGCGTTGATTGACCACCTTATCTCGGTTACGGAAAGTCTGCAGTGGGAGCCGGCTGAAACAGAATGGGGGAATTACTATGCTGACACAAATTATGTTCCCGATGCACTGACTCGAAAAGCGGAAATTGTTAAGGCGTTTGTAGCTTCAGTGCCCGAAAAGTGTCGGATCCTGCAGGATTTGGGGGCAAATGACGGCACCTTCGGCCGCTATTTGGCCGTCGATGACAGGCTGGTTCTGTGTCATGACATCGATGCACTGGCTGTGGAAAAAAATTACCTTGCAGCGAAGTCTGCGGGTGCGACGAATGTACTGCCCTTGATCCAGGATCTTACCAACCCGTCGCCCGCTATCGGCTGGGCTGGTGTTGAACGACGGTCGTTTATTGAACGTGCACAAGTGGGTGTTTCGATGGCGCTTGCGTTGATCCACCATCTGGCGATCAGCAACAATGTGCCCCTTAAAGAACTCGCCGTATTTTTTGCCAGACTGTCGCCCTACCTGATTATAGAATTTGTGCCAAAAACTGATTCACAGGTACAGCGCCTGCTGGTATCCAGAGACGATATCTTCAGCGAGTATTCTGTAGAAGGGTTCGAGTCCGAGTTTTCCGATGTGTTCGAAATTCTGCAAAAACAGCCCATCGAAAACTCAGAGCGGGTGCTGTATCTGATGAAAAGACGCAGCCGCTCCTAGCAGGTCGTTCTCAGACGCTGATCCACATCACGACTGCCCGTTTTCCGCAAATGCATTCAGTTTTTCAAGTAAATCCAGCGGCACGCTGACACCCTCGCGTTCAGCGTTCTGTCGGCATTGATGCCGTCGATCGCCCGGCAGTCGAACACCCGGTTGTTCAACCAGCGCGGTCAGCATGGATTCCAGACGTGACGCAAATACCCCGGCATCACCCGAGTGAAAACGACTCGGTGATACCGCCAGAAAAAACTGACCGACCGCGGGGTATGTGCCCTCGTTATTCTTAAACATCGGCGCCTGAAACGAACAATTCGGTCCCGCGATCGCACCTGCGAGCACATCGACCAGCAGCCCCAGAAGAGTGCCCTTGTATCCGCCCACGGGAGCCAGAGACCCGCCATTAATTACGGCGGTAGCATCGTCAGTCATTGCACCCTCAGAATCGTAACCCCAGCCCAGTGGAATTTTTTCACCAGCGGCGGCCTTTTGTTTAATGGTTACCAGTGCAACCTGACTGGTCGCCATGTCGGCCACAATAGGAAGATGCTGCTCTCTGGGTACGGCGAATGCCATAGGATTGGTGCCGAAAAACGGCTCCGCGCCCGGGGCTGGAGAGACCGCAGAAGGAGAGTTGGCGTAGCCGATACCGATCAATCCTTGTTGCGCCAGTCGATCAACAAACCAGCCAACTACGCCTGCGGAGTAACTGTTACAAATGGATAACGCAGCGACACCCTGCTGATTTGCCAGATCGATGAAATCTTTTTCTGCATCAACAAACGCAGCGTGGGCAAAACCGTTAGCGGCGTCTGACTGGATTGCCGAGGGTGCGATCTGTTTGTGCTCAGGTTGCGCATCACCGACCAGTTTGTCGTGCAGCAGGTGCCCGCAGTAAATCGGCAGATAGTTCAAACCGACGGCCCGGATGCCATCACATTCGGCATCGACAATGGATTGGGTCGCAATCTCAAGTTGAGCGCCCTTTGCGCCGCAGGCGGACAGTGCCCGTCGCGTCAGGTCTGCGACTTCAGAAAGGCTCAGGTTTTTTTCCGACATGTTGGTTTTATGTTGTTCGAAAGTCCCGGAGAATAGCAGACAATGTTTTCAACAAAAAAACCGCCGGATGTAATGGGTGATGCAACCGCAGAAGATTGAAGCTATTCAGCCAATGAGCTCTGCAATCGCGGCATCAAGGAATTCAGCAAACCCGGTGTCATTCCCGGGTGAGGCCGCGCAGTGACCCCAGGGCGACTCAAAGACTCGCAGCTCACCATTTTTGATATGCGGGATTTCGAGTTCATTGTCGGCAGGCTGGAAATACAGATCATTGTCGACGGCGATGATGATCGTATTTGCGCTGATTTCATTCAGGGCAGCTTCAAGCTGACCGTTAAAACGGGCGTTGTCGCTGATGTCGCCCGCCTGCCAGGTCGCGAGTTTTGCCAGCAGGTTGTTTGCATCCCAGTGCAGGTGATCTTGCTCCCAGTCCAGCAAAAGGTCTTCAAAGTGTTCGAACCCCATTTGCTGATGGAGCTTTTCGCGAAAAAAAGTCTGCGAATACGCCCATCCGGCATAGACCCGACCAAACGCCCGCAAACCGCGTTCGGGAGGGGCGTCGTAGAAGCCGTCATTGAAAGCCGGATCAGCGGTCAGGGCCGCTTTTACGCCCTCAAGGAATACAGCATTGTGCGGAGATGTTTTAGCGGATCCGCAAAACGGCAGGGCGTTGGAGACCCGATCGGGAAACTGGGACGCCCATTGAAAGGTCTGGCAACCTGCCATAGACCATCCGGTTACCAGTAGAATCTGCTCAATACCAAACACCTCCCACAGCAGTCGCTGCTGGGCAGCCACGTTGTCATAGAAAGTGACCTGCGGAAAATGGCCCGCTGACGATGCGGGTTCTGCGTTACTCGGAGATGTCGATAATCCGTTGCCAAACAGATTAATGCTGATTATGAAATGTCGATTTGGATCCAGTGGACGATCAGCCCCGGTGTAGCCCTCGTTGCGAATGTGCGTTCCGGTGTAAAACGTCGGTATCAGCACGACATTGGATTTTTGGGAATTCAGTTCTCCCCATGCCTGATACGCCAGTTTGGCATTGCTGAGAACATCGCCGCTTTGCAGCTCAAAGTCACCGAGTGAAAAAGTGTGATAGTCGGACATATCCGTATTGCGGAATGATTGCGGACTGTGCCATTGTATCTCCCTGAATCCCGGTTAGCGATACAACTGAACCCGATAATGTCCGATACTCTTCCCCACGTTCGCAGTATTCTTGAGTCTACAAACCTGCCCTTCGAGGTCTGGGACTGCGATAACGAGCTTGCCGATACTGCGGCGTTTTGCGCACACTACAACGTGAGTCCAGGGCAGTCGGCCAATGCGATTCTGGTTCGATCGAAAGAGCAAAGTCCACAATGGCGTCTGTGTGTGGTGCTGGCGACACACAAGCTGGACGTGAACAAGGCGGTCCGCAAAACACTCGGTGTTAAGAAGGTGTCGTTTGCATCTGCGGAAGAAACACGTGAAAAAACATCTATGGAGATTGGCGGGGTGACACCAATAGGGTTGCCGGATGATCTGATCGTATGGGTTGACGAAGCGGTGATGAAACCGAACTTTATTATACTTGGAGGCGGCAATCGAACATCCAAACTTAAGGTTTCGCCCGAAATATTCAGGCAGCTACCGAACGTCGAGGTTATTGAAAATCTTGCCATTCCCCGAGAATGATGTCGATTTATTCGGAAACTCAATCGCTATGATTACCGCTATTCTGCTTGCGTTGATTACGTTGTTGTATACTGGCTACAACCTGTTTATCAAAGCGTCAGGAAATTCTGTAGGGTCCACTCATGTGGCTCCAATTCTGGCGACCATCGCGCTACAGATAGCGGCTTTATCAGTATCGATTGTTTTTCTGGCGTCGCTGATTCAACAAAAACAGGCGTTACAACTGCCGACCCAAACCTACATCCTGGCGATCTGTGGCGGTCTGTGTATCGGACTTGCAGAGATTCTTTACTTTTATCTGTTCAGAGGTATCTCAGGGGAAAGGTCTGTGACGGCGTCGGTCGCCATTCCGCTGATTGTTGGCGGGACTATAATTTTGACCGTGTTTGGCGCCCGGTGGTTTTACGCAGAGACACTTAATCAGGGGCAGTGGATCGCGCTATTCGTTTCGTCTTTGGGTTTGTCCTTGCTGGCCTGGTTTTCGCGTTGAGTAGAAATCAGCACTGTTCGTTTAGTCCCGACTGACTCTGGTAGCGGCTGGTTTCGATCCCCGATTTGCCGGCAGAAAAAACTATTGGGATTCCGAAACACTCATAGCAGCGGCGTGTTCCCCGTATCCGAGTGATTCGGTACAGAGGGGCAATCAGGATCCGATCGGCGTGAAATCATATTCCTCAGATTGGAGTATGGCGTCGATGCCGCCCAGTCGATTGATACAGTCCGCCTGATCTTTAAACGCCGTTTGATTTGCCACATCAGGATCTACGATCTCACACAACTGCCGGTGGCATACAACCTGGTGGTGAGAGTACTGGTTCTGTCCCGCCAGATCGTTAAGCTCATCCGGGTCGTCCTGGATGTTGAAAAGTTCGGGTTCGTACCCCGGGTAGTAGTTGTACTTCCATTGATCGGTGCGCAGCATAAACATACCGGTTGGGGAACCCCCGTCGTGATACTCACTTAGAATGGCTCGGGGCCGATGTGAGCTGTTGGCAAGTTCCTGCAACGGCATCCCCGGTTTGGTGTCGCCCATTGATGGTAGTCCGGCTGCAGCAGTCATGGTCGGAAAGATGTCGACCAGTGAAGTCAGTGTGGTTATCTCTCTGCCTTTGGGGATGTCGGGTCCGGCGATCAGCATCGGAATTCGGGTCGATTCATCGTAAAGCGACATCTTCGTCCACATACGTCGGTCGCCGTTGTGATCGCCGTGATCGCTGCTGTAGACAACAAGTGTATTGTCGGCAAGACCCTGAGATTCCAGAGTCGACAGGACTTCTGCGATCTGAGCATCGAGAAAACTGCACAGGCCATAGTACCCCGCCCGTGCAATCTGCCGTGTCTCGTTGTTGAAGTGCTGGTCGTAATTGAAGTTCTTCCGAATTTCCCGGGTGACAGCGTGTCTCGGGAGTTGGTCGTCACGAAGAAACCGGGCCTCGTCCATGGCCTCCAGAGGGTAGAGATCGAAGAATTCATCCGGACAGGTCAGGGGGTAGTGCGGTCGCAGCCAGGACACAAAGAGCGACCAGGGTTGTTTGTCGTTGCGGTTCGCTGACTGCAGCCATTCACACGCTCCCCGAGTGACGCCGACATCATACTGGGTGTAGTCACAGTCTCCTGATCCTATCTCCTGCGCATAGGCCGAACAATCGAGAACCGCCTCGTGGTTTCTCAGCAGGCCTTTTATCCAGCCGACTCCACCTTTGATATAGAGGGGTAGATGTTCATGGTCGAATCCGTGATCTTCCCTGTTGCTGCGATAATGCAGTTTGCCGATAGACTCCACTCGATAGCCGGCATTGCCAATCACGTGTCCCCAGCTTTTGGGTTCGCCCTCATACGCCTGCGCATTCGACCAGCACCGCGTTCTGTGAACGTATTCACCGCTGGCCAGTGCTGCTCTGGCCGGTACACAAATCGGCGATGGCGTGTAGGCGTTGACGAACCGGGTGCCGCGTTCCGCGAGTTTATCAAGCGCCGGGGTTTTTACCAGTCCGTGGCCGGCACACCCCATAGCATCGGATCTGTGCTCGTCACTGAACAGAAATAGAATATTGGGCCGGTCGCCGGTTTGATTTGCGTCTTTCATCACTGGATGCCTCGGGAAATTCAGCTGTTTAGTCCAATGGTTATTGCGTCTGTCGATGCTATACCATACGCCCCGGATTCAAAGAAGACAAATTATGGCTGGGACATTGTCTGCAGGTGTGCTGTACGCACTTGCAACCGCTGTCACGATAGGTTCAATCACGACCTTCGCCCGTGTGTACTACAACGAAGGCGGTGACGGTACATCGTTGATGATGGTGCGATTTGTTGCTTCGGCTTCGCTGATCGGACTGTTCGCACTGACCACGGGCCGGTCGCTGATCGTGGGGCAGCACGAGCGCCGGTCGGTATTCAAGGTTGCACTGGTATGGGCTGCATCCATGATCTGCTACCTAAAGTCTGTGGAGACGATTTCAGTCAGCCTTGCGGTATTGATTCTGTACACCTACCCCTTGCTGGTGCTGATGTTGTCGATGTTGAATAAACGCATCGACGCATCGTTGGGTCATATTTTGCTTTTTGTGCTGGCATTTGTCGGTCTGGCGCTGGCTCTGTTCAGCGGTGATGTCAGAATCGACAGTCTCGGGCTAACCCTGGCGTGTTGCGCGGCGTTGGGCGCAGCCTACACATTTTTTGCCGGAGCTGACGTAGCGCCGCGGGTTTCGTCTTGGGCGATTTCGTTCTGGACCAGTGTTATAGGCGTGGTACTTCTTAGTCCCTTTATGGGGGACGGTATCGCGCGACCAACAGGATCAGCAGGTCTTTGGGCACTGATCATTGCGACTCTGTGCTACGCTGTCGCGGTCGTTTGCCAGTTCGCTGCCTTGTCCAGAATGTCAGCGGCCAAAGCGTCCTTCTTATTGAATCTGGAGCCCGTCGTATCTATTTTGCTGGCGGCCGTCGTTTTGTCGGAAACATTGACCCTGATTCAATGGGCAGGAGTGGTTTTGATCCTCGGAGTGTTATTCGGATCGTCGGGTACGCTGTTCAGGAGGCCTTCTGATGGTGAAAATTGACGGGAATTTCCCCAATAACGTCGCTGTCGGAAAACCCGCGCTGTGCTGCATTCTCTACTATTCGCACGCTTTTCCTATTTAATACAAACCATCGGAATCATCGAGGTCGTTATGGCAGAACGTATATCCGCTTCAATTGAAATCTCACCCAAACAGGCTGTTGAAAGCGAGGATTTGCCGGGATTGTTTCCCGCGGGGACCTGGGTATACATAACAGATGTCGGCACCGACAGCGCGGAGACAATTACCTCCGGCGCCAACCGTCTGCGCGAACTGGGCTATGTGGCTGTGCCGCACTTTGCATCTCGTCGATTGACGACCAAAGACGCCCTTTATCAACGGGTAAAAATGCTCAGCGAGGAAGCCGGAGTTGGAAACGTTCTCGTTATTGGTGGTGGACTTGAAGAGCAGGCCGGTGACTTTGGGTCATCGCTGGAAGTTCTCGAAACCGGCTATTTTGATGAATTCGGAATACGCAGTATCGGTGTGGCAGGCCATCCGGAGGGATCACCTGATTTCGATGATGATGTTGCCGCAGAAGCGCTTAAACTAAAACGTGCGTTTGGTGAACGTACCGATGCCGATATGCGGGTCGTTACCCAATTTGGTTTCGATGCTGAGGGTTTTGTGCGATGGGCGGAGGGGTTGGCCGCAAATGGTGTGGACCTGCCTGTCCATCTGGGTGTTGCAGGACCGGCGAAACTGACAACTCTGGTTAAGTTTGCCGCGATGTGCGGGGTTGGAAATTCTATTCAGTTCTTAAAGAAGCGCGCCTCGGCAATCTCTACTCTGGTCACTGGTTTTGACCCCGAGGTGGTTGTTGCGCCGATTGAAGACCACGTTATGAAGACGGAGCCGACAGCGATTGCACAGATTCATGTATTTCCTTTTGGCGGTATTAAGAAATCTGCGGAGTGGTTAAAAGAACGCGGCAGCTGGAATCCGAGCTGAGAAAACGATTCCTCGACCACAGACTTTGAGATCGGGGAACTGGCGTCTGGAGAGCGGGACAGTTTCCTAGCACAACACGTCAAATTGGATTTTTTCAACGCCGCCTTGCGGGAGTTCGAGCTTGATCGTCCATTCTCCGATAACATCCTCGTAGCCCGCTGAAGGATCGAACAGACCGGTCAGCATGCCGGACAATCCGGATCCACCCCCACCCTCGATGGTGATGCCATCCCAGACATACTGCCCTGAACCGGTGTTTTCGAAACTGCGTTCCTGAAGGCGAACTCGATCCCCAAGGGGGTCGATCCAGGACACCTTCACGGTTTTAGTCTCGTCAGCATTGGCGTCGGCGATGTGATAAATATAGATGTCATCGGTGCAGGTGAAGCTTGCGGACTTCTTTATTTTTCCCGACAGCACAGTTGCGGTGTAGGTCTGTGTATTGGCGAACGCGGATTGGCTAAGGGCAACAATCAAACCTGTAGTGATCAAAATAAGTTTTTTCATTTTTAATTTCCTCGATTCTTGGCAGTTCGAAACGTCAGTATTGAAAAAAGGGGCTGTCGTCAGACTGACCGACAGCCAAATCAACAGTACTGTTGTTTCGAGGATTGTTAAATCTTTATGTCCAGTCCTTCAGTAACGTTCCAGCTGCAGCTTGCTGCGGCCTCATCGATCTCAAGAGTCATCACGATATTGGCGCCGATACAGAAATCAGGAACGGCTGCAGAAAACGAACCCATACCTGAAGTAATCGTGATCGGACCGGAGGCCGCGAGCAGATCCTGACAGGCCATAAATACGGTTCCGCCGTCATTGATGGGTTTGTTGAACTCAAAATTACCCGTTGCCATCGCTCCGGACTGGATAGACACGGTAGCCGGTGATTTTCCGCAGCTGGCGGTCAAGTCCATGTCGCCGGCTTCCGGCAGTTCTGGCGCCGGGTTTCCTGGAACTTCAGGAGCTGGATTTTCCGGGACTTCCGGTGCGGGTGGAGCGGGCGCGTCGTCTTTGTTACTGCTGCCGCCACCACAACCCGTAAGGGCCAGCGCAACGGCGATCATTACCATGTATTTGTTTGCTTTCATTGGTCATTTACCTCGATATGTTGAATAAATTCTGGTTGAAACGGCAGGCCGTTACTGGCCTGTTGACTGTCTGTCGAGGCAACCGACCGCAGTGTTCAAACAAATTGTGTGATCTATTCACACATCGGAATTGAAGATGCGGATGTTGCAGATGGTTTGACTTGATTGGACCAGAAGGATTTAATGGTCAGGTTGAAGGACAGGCCTAAGGCATTAAATAACAAATGACAGCAATGCGGCGCACAGTTCTTATCGGGTTAATCGCCGTGGCGTTTCCCTCACTGGCCATTGCTGAAATTCGTCTGGAAAATACGAATCCACTGTCATCGAAAGATGCTATCGAAATATCCATGACAGCGGCTTCCAGAGCGATCAATCCGGACACGCTGGCGGTGGAAGTGAATGGCATTGACGTGACGTCCCTGGTCTCGGTAGAGCAGACACCAAGCACGACTCAACTGATTGTTCGCACAGCGACGCCACCGAAAGGACCTGGCGTGGAAATACGGCTGGTGGAGTACTCGGTCAGTGGCGATATTCGTGAACTTGGGATCTGGACTCTTTTGATTGAGGAGGAAAGTGCAGTCGCCGGATTTGATTTCAGTTCGTCCGGTCATATCACCGCCGGATATCGTTTGCGACAAAGTGGCGAAACCTCATTCGATCTGAACCCACGAATGTTTGATGACGCAGAGCGTTCTTTGAGAGCAGACGACAAGCAGGGCTTGCAGGGTGCCGCGGAGCTTGCTTTCCGCGGCACCCGTGGTCAGTCAGAGTTGCGTGGGCAGGCAGACTTCTATCTGCACGATGACAGGAAAGTGATTTCCGAAATCACCGGCCGAGAGATCGAGCACGATCTTGATCTTGGGGAATATTTGTTTTCGTCGAGTCACGAAAACCTGTCTGCGATGGTGGGTCATCACGCATTATCGGACGAGGGATTGCTGATTCAGGATTTCCATCGTCGCGGAGCATCGTTTACGGCGTCCCCGGGTAACAGCAAAGCGCGTGCCACAGCTTTTGCATTCCGCACAGAACCGGTTACCGGATGGCGTCACGGGCTTGGTGTATCTGATCGATCCAGTCGGGTCGTTGGTGGTACAGCAACAGTTCGCCCGTTGTCATCCAATACAGAACGACTGGCGTTGTCTGCGACCTATATCAAGGGTGAGGGTAGCGATACCCTGGGCACAGGTATTATTGGCGATGCGTCATCCGTGTCGGGGCAGGGTGTTTCCCTGGCGTTGTCTTCAAAACTGTTTTCCGGGAAGCTATTGGTCGAGGGCGAAGCTGCCCGGACTGAGTATGATTTTGACGGATCGGGGTTGCTGTTCGAGCCTGAACGCGATGACGGCAGACGAGTGAGTATCGCGGTCGAGCCGTTTGCCTCTCCTGATCGTGAAATCAATGATCCACGGTGGATTCTGGGCGCAGAATATCAGGAAGTCGGACTGTTTTTTCGCAGCCTGGGAAACCCGGGTCTTCCCAGCGACAAGCGCATTGAGCGCTATTTTTCGGATATAAGCTTTGCCGACTGGACAGTGTCTTTGCAGTTTGCAGAGGAGTCCGACAACGTGGCGGAAAGTCGGTCGCGGTCTGTCGTTACCAATCAGTTTTCGGAAGTGTCCGCCAACTATGCGCCGCGGGCAGAAACCGACGATCGAGGAGACCTGCGCCTGCCATGGTACGGATTACCCAATATCTACACCGCATTTCAGCTTAGTCGAGTCAGGTCTGATTTTGCGTCACAAAACGACCCTTTGGAGGCCTACGATTCTCCCGGATATTTTATTGATGCTTCATTTTCCCATACTGACTGGGCGTGGCGAATAGGACATTCGGTGTTTAGAGACAGAAACACGCAAACGGATAATTTGGACACCGAATCGCATTCTTCCGGAGCAGGCCTTACCCTGATCGGACTCGATCGCTTCGATCTTGATCTTCAGCTTTTTCGCGATGTTTCGCGGCTGGATGGTAGGCGGGATCTGGAAGTGTTCGGTGCCGGCGCAAACCTAGGCTGGCAAGTTGTTCCTGACGTTTTCAACGTGCGAGCGGACTATTTCATGAACCGTGAGCGTGACGGCACCGACCAACAACGAACACGTGAATCACAATGGGGACTCGAAATGAACTGGTATGTGACGCGCGCCACCGATTGGCACTCCGGGCTAATGCTCTGGTTGCGCCTTGAAAGGCGTCAGTCTGAATTTGATGCTGCTGAGCCCGGCACACGTGCTTCGCGAAGGGCTCTGATTGGTTTGTCCTTCAATTGGGATCGAAAGTCCCGTGCAGGATATAGGAGTTACTGATTTAATGCGGTACGTTCACCCATTTCGCCTGGCAGTCAGTATCTTACTGGTGTTCTTCGCGCTGACCGGAGCTGCACACGCGATTGTGCAGAGTGTGAATGTTTCGCCGTCTTTGCAGACTCTGCGGGCCGTGCTTCGGGTCGATATCAGTATTCCGGATGGGGCCAATCAGCGTGCGCTATCAATTGCTCAGGCACTCACGCCCGGCCGACGCACACCGCAACTGAATGTTCCGCGGGCGAACCTGAACTGGTCCGTTCGATGTGATCCGCCGGCAACTGCACAGTCGATTCAGTCGCCGATCAGACTTGACGGCATTCAGGTTGGAAGCAATGGCGCAGTTCAGACAGCCTGCTCACTGACATCAGGCTCAGCGGTTGAAATGATCACACTACCCGCTTCCGCAACACGTCAGATTGCGCAGCAACTGCTCGCCCGGCGTCTGATTGAAGTTACGGCACGCGGGCGATTTACACAAAGATTTCAGATCGAGATAGACCGCGAATTTAATGATGGCAGTACTGCTGTCATACAAAACTCGGATACGGCACTGATTCAGCTCGATGTCACGGTCGTAGCTTCTATCGCCGAGGAACAGATTATTCCCAACCGCTCTATATTGGTGGCTGTGCAACCGAGCTCGTCTGCAGGGGGAGGTGCGGTGCTTAGGACTGCCGGCTCTTTGCGGGTGAACTGGCGCGCAGCTATTCGAAATACGGGCGCAGGCGAAACTTTGAACATACAGTCATCCCGCATCGATTTTGTCGATGACCGGAGGAACAGTCTGGGCAATAGCGCAATGATACTTCGGGACATCTATCGGCCTGCAAGAAACCCGTCCAGTCAGATCTTTCTCGATCTTGCAGAGAGTATTTCTGTTCCGCAGTCAGTATTGCTCCGCGCCCGTCAGCGGGGTTCAGCCGGAATCAGACTGATCAGGCAGTTTTCCGATGGCCGTCGTCAGGTAAGCGCTGAACTGCGATTTTCCCTTGACTCTCAAACAACCGGACCGCTTAGTATCAATCGACTTGATCTGTCTTTTGCTAATGGCTCCAGACAGAATATTGCTGCCGTTGAGACACCGCTGAGGGCGATCGCGAGAATCCGTTTTGACGGCAGGGGTCAACTCCGTGGACGTTGGGAATACGCGCGTGTATATCCCGGAGGGTTACCTGTTTTTCGGCCGATCGTGCGGTCGGCGTCCGGACAATTAGATGGGAATTCGCGGTTCCTATATGCGCCTGTCTATGTCAGTACATTTTTGAATCGCCAAAAATCAGCAGAAATACACAGCCCGTTTCTGCCGACTCGTGAACCAGGACAATATCTGGTGCGACTGGCAATAACACAACCTGATCTGTCGGTCGAAAGTCCCGCAATACTGTATTCTGTAACGGCCGTCTCAGGAAATTTGTTCGGAGATAGCACAGTGGAGCAATTGCAGCTACTGTCTCCTGCCAGTGGCGAAGTGGTTGGGACGGACACACCGCTAAGCTGGAGTGGCAGTGCTCGGGCGAGCGTGTACCAGTATGAATTTCTCTCCGGACCGGAGTCCAGTCCGATATTACGAGCTGGCGCAGCGGTACCCGGTTCTCGTTTAACGTCGCGTTCAACGCTGCTGGTCGACGAAAAGCTGCGGTCTGGTGAGACCTACTGGCTGCGCGTTGTTGGATTTGATTCTGAAGGTAATCGGGTTGCTGAAACGAAAATGAAATCGATAGTGTGGCAATAACACGCGGCAGTAAAATCGGAACGATAAGATACGATTGACCAACGTGCAAAGTGACATGAACACAAACGAAGAAATACAACTGATGGGTCGCATCGCATCAGGCGATCAGGATGCAATGTCAGCGTTGTACGTTACGTACGAAAAGTCGATGTACGCATTTGTATTAAAAAAATTGAACGATCCGCAACTGGCGGCCGACATAGTCCATGAAACAATGCTTTCCATATGGAAAAACCCGGGCGGTTTTCAGGGGAAGTCAAAACTGCGAACCTGGCTCTTTCAGATTGCTCACAACAAAATGGTCGATCATCTTCGAAAACACAGTCGCCATCCGGCAGAAGAGCCGGATGAATCAATTGTTGACGAAGAGGATAACGCCGCAATCGGTCTGATCGAAGCGGCACAGAACAGTGAGTTTCTGAAGTTCTGTCTGGACAAACTCTCGGAGGCCCACAAAATGGTTGTCCATATGGCGTACTTTGAAGAGATGGGGTATGACGAGATCGCTTCGATTCTTTCTATACCGGCCGGAACTGTAAAAACACGAATGTTTCATGCCAAGCAGCTGCTAAAAAAGTGTCTGTCCATGCGTATCGGTAATCCTCAGCAGGAAGTCTAGACCGATGGAAGAAGAAATTAACGAACTAAGACAGCAAATTCCCTGGTATGTGAACAATACGCTTTCACCGGAAGAACGCGCCCAGTTTGAAGAAGGTTTGAAAAAATACTCTCAGCTGGAAGACGAGATTGAATTTGCGCGTGCAGTGCAACATGCCGTTGCAGCTGAAGACGTCGGTTCGCCCGGTGCGTTCGGGTTGCGCCGACTGCAACAGTCGATTGGTAATGCTGAGAGCGTGAAAAAAGCAGCGCAACCTCGCCATATGGAAACCCGCAATTCAAGCCGATGGAAATGGGCGGCGATCGCCGCGGCCGTTGTGGTCATGGTGCAGACGGGTGTGATTTTCAACGGGCCGGGTCGAGTGGAGTACGAGTTGCTGGGAAACCGCGAGGGAATTCAGTCGCTTCAAATTGACTTTCAGTCAGGTGTCACACTCGAGCAGGTCAACCATCTGCTGAAGGAGATTGAAGGCGAAATCATCTCGGGCCCTTCGGCACTCGGAATTTTCAGGATTCATCTAAAAGAGGTTGAGACGGATAAAGAGCTTGAGCAGGTGATCCAGACCCTTCGTGGTCAATCGACCATTATCAAACATGTCAGCCGGGATTAGTCACGAAAAAGAGCTCCCACGGTTGTCAATGCATCGCGCAGTAGCAGATCATTCATCGCGTTTCCGGATTGTCACACTCTTGATGATAGCCAGCGTGGTCTCTGCAGAAAAAATGGCGCTGGCGCAGACTTCAACATCTGATACAGGCACGGCGGCCAGCAGCACGCTTTCCATCGAGACGCGACCCGATCCACCAATAACCCCTGATTGGCTTCGTGATAATCCCAAACCCCGACCGCCGGTCGACGAGTGCACGCAGATGCCCGGTGCTGCACCGGTTCCCGAGCACTGCAATCGACCCCAGGTTCCGAAGCCTGATCGAGAGGGCGCGCGCGACCCTGAGCCAGTGGCTCCGGAACGTGGGGAAGATGAAACTGTATCGGAACCAACCGCAGAGCCAGATTCGCGTGAACCCGATAAAACTTCTGAGCCAGAGACTGTTGAACCGGAGCCTGCTGACGAGACCGAACCGGCAAGCAAAACGTTCACTGGTGTCGGCGGAAGTCTAATCAAGTCGGTGGAGCGACCGAGTCTCTCCCGCCGACCGATCACGCTGGTAACGGAAGGTATGGTGCCGGAAGACATCGAATCAGGAGAATTGCTGGTTTCTGTCGCCAATATGACGACCGCAAAAAATGTGCAGAATCAGCTGGCGCCCAAAGGGTATCGTCTGCTCAGTCGCCGCCAGTACAGCTCGATTGAGCTTATCGTGCTCAAATTCAGAGTGCCGAAAGATCAGTCTGTTGCGGATGCTGCGACTTGGGTCGAGTCGCAATTTCCAAATCTTCTGGTTGATGCCAACCATGTTTATCGTCTCGCTGAGGGTGGAGACTCGAAAAAGTTTGTCTATGATCTGCTTGATCTGTCAGACGGTCTGCATTGTGTTCGAGGAAAGATAGGTATGGTTGATGCGCCTGTCGACGATTCCCATCCCGTATTTACAGATTCAAAATTGCAAACGGAAACGGTACTGCCACAGGGTGTTTTGCCGGCACCCGCCGATCACGGCACAGCAGTGGCCTCGCTGATGATCGGCACAAACGCTGAATACGGTGTTTCGATCGTGCCTGAGGCGACGCTGATCGCGGTCAATGCGTTTCGTATGCGGGGTGGTTCACCAGCCACCAACGCCGATCTGATTTTGTCCGCACTTGATCGTTTGATGTCGCATTCGGTGTCGGTGATCAATATGAGTCTGGGCGGGCGGCGCAACAGTTTGATTGAAGCAGCGGTGCATTCAATCACCCAAAAGAAAATTCCTCTCATTGCGGCAGCCGGAAACAAAAGGGACTCTGGTCCGTTGTATCCGGCTGCGTTTCCCGAGGTAATTGCAGTAACGGCTATCGATGCAAACAACCGGACTCCTCGCAATTCGGTACGAGGAGAATATGTTGATTTTTCTTTACCCGGCGTAGATCTATGGACCGCAACGGTATCGGCCGGATCAAAGTATCATTCCGGGTCGTCGTACGCTGCACCCCTTCTGAGCGGGATCGTTCTGGGATTATTGAATGCACAGAATGTGGGTGTTGACGATCTGTATTCAAATCTGGTTCGACGATCCAGGGATCTTGGCAAAACCGGTAGGGATACCCGTTACGGATGGGGTCGTGTGAGCGCCCGTGAAATCTGCGCGTCGTTCAACTGACAGCGGCCTGCCACGTTTTAAACTGCTGATCGCTGACGCCCATACCGCCGCATACAACCACCAGAATATTGCCAATACTGTTCAAGACTTCAGGGGGTTCGTAAACAGCGGACAATGCTGCACCGCACGCCGGTTCCACCAGCACTCGATGCTGGTCGCGGAATCGCAGGCAGGCGTCAAGGGCCTGTTTGTCAGAAACCAGATAGGAGTGCACATCATGACTCCGCGTTACTGCTCGCGCCTGTTCACAGACCTGCTTTGCTCCAAGAGTATTCGCAATGGTCTCTATTCGGTCGAGCATGAAGGGGGCGTCATTGCGGATAGCACCATGAAGTGAAGCCGCGCCTTCTGTTTCGACCGCTATGATCGGACAATCACTTAGTCCGTGATTTGTCAGTCCCAATGCGATCCCGCACAGCAGGCCACCACCGCCCACCGATAGCACGACTGCGTCGGGCCGCACACCGCTGTCTATAACTTCGTCAATCAACGTTGCGTGACCCGGCCACAGGATCGGATCGTCAAACGGGTGGATGACAACACTGTCATCACCAACCAGTGACAGTGCACGCTGGTGCGCTTCCTGCCAGGTATCGCCGTTAACCTCAACACCGGCCCCAAACTCCTGCATTGCAGCGATCGCGGTCTCAGGTGCGTTCCTGGGTACGACCACGTTGACCGGAATATTCAACTGCTGGCCGGCGTATGCCGTTGCAATGCCCGCATTGCCTCCTGATGAAGAGACAAAGTGGCGTGCGCCCTGACTCGCATAGTGCTGACAGGCGGCACCGACACCCCGGTTCTTGAACGATCCAGCGGGTTGCATCGCCTCGATTTTCAACCAAACCCGACTGCCGGCAATCGAAATTTTTCTGGACTCCAGAAGTGGAGTATTGTGGTGAAGGCAGTCAGGGCTCATGTTTGTTGGTTTTATCCTTTGCAAATTCCGGCCATTCCGCTTTCACCACGGTGGTATGGCGCTGCAGCGACACACACGTGTCGAGGATTTTTGGAGGTGTTCGATCTTTTTGTTTTGAGTCTCTGGCCTCGATCGCCCAGTGCATGGTCTGGTAAGCGGTCGTTGCCAGGGGCCCGAGAAGCTCAAACAAGTGCGTGCAGGCCTCTGTCACCGGGACGCGACTTCGTGCCTCGCGCATCCATCCGGGACCGATCTGCAATCCAACCAGTCCGTCCATAGCCGTTTTAGCGCGTTGGCACAGTCGGAACGGCGTAAAGTCCGTGCAGGTTTCGATCTCATGAATGACCAGATCCAGGTCCAGAGCAATGCGCACCTGCATCAGATGAACCGGTTCACCGGCCGGGATTTCACCGCGGTCATGGTTCACATAACTGTGGGTCTTGTCATCAGTTAATGTCGCCTCGATATCCCATAAACCGTCATCTCTCTCAAAACCCTGACAGAATATCTGCCGGGTATGTTTGTGATTTCGGGAGCTGGGTTCAGATAAAGGCACGATTCGACAGCTATCCGAGTTGTTTTTTCAACAGTGCATTTGCGGCCCGGGACTGCGGTGGACGGCCAACAATGTCAGAGATGAAGGCGCTGGCGGAAAGCAACTTACTGAAATCAATGCCGGTTTCGATGTTCATACCTTCAAGCATGTAAAGCACATCTTCCGTTGCCACATTGCCGGTTGCGCCTTTCGCATAGGGACATCCGCCCAGACCGGCGACAGACGCGTCGATAACAGACACACCAAGCTGCAGTGTTGCGTAAATATTCGCCAGGGCCTGTCCGTAAGTGTCGTGAAAGTGCACGGCGATATTGGGAACAGGCACTACTTCGCTGACGGCATCTACCATTTGCACTGACTTCTCCGGCGTGCCGGTTCCAATCGTGTCGCCCAGCGATATTTCGTAGCAACCCATGTCGAACAGGGTGCTGCTGATGCGGCGTACATTTGTGATTGATACATCGCCCTCATATGGGCAGCCCAGAACGCAGGATATGTAGCCGCGCACTTTTATGCCTTCAGAGATGGCACGGGTAACGACGGGCATGAAACGACCAATGCTTTCGGCAATGCTGCAATTGATGTTTTTTTGGCTGAAGGTTTCCGATGCAGCGGCAAACACGGCGATCTCCCGGGCATCCGCAGCAAGTGCGGCTTCGAGACCCTTGATGTTAGGTACCAGGACGGGATAACTGACGTCGTTCCGTCGCTTAATTCTGTCCATAACCTCTCCCGTATCGGCCATTTTGGGCACCCACCTTGGCGACGTAAAGCTGCCCGCTTCGATGGATTTGAGGCCGGCGTCCTGAAGCTTGTGAATCAGTTCCACACGATTTACTGTCGATACATCAGCAGGTTCATTTTGTAACCCGTCTCTGGGACCCACATCAACGATGCGAACTGAATTCGGAAAAGTCATAACCTACTCATCTGCGTCAGAATCCGAGAGAATCAGGACAGGTGTGCCCTGCATTACCTGTTCTCCCACACCATAGAAAACTTCAACCACTGTGCCCGCGCGGGGTGCTGTTATGGAGTGTTCCATTTTCATGGCTTCCATAACCATCAATACCTGTCCGCACTCTACGGTATCGCCCGCAGTGACGTTCACAGCGATGATGATTCCGGGCATTGGGGCTTCCAGATCGGAATCCACCCCGGTTTCGTCTTCATCACCTGATGATCGATCCACAAACCGAATGAACTCGGTGGTGCCGTCGCAGTGGATGCTGATACCGTTTTCGAATGCATAGTAGCGCATAGTAAACGAGACCACTCCGGTACGAAACGACAGTGACTGTCCGGAGATCGCGATAAGTTTCAGCTCGAACGAATCGTCCCCTACACTGACCCTCATTCCCTTCGGCGTGTCCCGAACAGTGATGATATATCGGGATTCGTTGTGCTCCAGTTCGACTATGCGATCCGAATGCATGTTCAGTCGCCATCCCACAATATGATCGCGTGGATACCAGACGTCATCGTCGCGATCAGTTGCGCTAGCTGATGCCTTTAGCATGGCGACGGCGATCAACGCGGCGGGTATGTTGTTATTGTCGGAGAGAATAGACGCCAGTTTTTCCGCAATCACTTCGGTGTGATAGCCGTCGCTTATTTCGCCGCTTCTGAATTCAGACAGGTCCAGCAACCGATGCAGGAAACTGACATTGTGATCGATTCCAACAATATCGATTTGTGTCAGCGCGTGCTGTAACCGCACACGTGCTTTTTCCCGCGTGCCGCCGAACGTGATCAGTTTGGCAATCATTGGATCGTAGTAGGGCGATAACTCATCGCCCTGCTGCACACCGGAATCCAGTCGACAGTGCTCACCTGTATCCGGCCCGTTGAACACCGTCAATGCTCCTGTGCTTGGCAAGAACTGGTTTGACGGTGATTCGGCATATACACGGGCTTCCATCGCTGAACCCAGAGCCACAATGTCCTCCTGCTGGAGAGGCAGTGGTTCCCCGGCGGCGATTCGGATTTGCCAGGCTACGAGATCGGTACCGGTAATCATCTCGGTGACCGGATGTTCGACCTGCAGACGCGTGTTCATCTCCATAAAGTAAAACTGCTCGTCGGGTCCAAGCAGGAACTCCACCGTACCCGCGCCCTGATAAGCGATCGCACTGGCAGCGGCGACACCTGCACGATGCAGCGCTTCGCGAGTGTCGTCCCGCAACCCCGGAGCGGGCGCTTCCTCGATGACTTTCTGATGCCTCCTCTGAAGTGTGCAATCCCGCTCGTGCAGATGAACGACATTACCCAGAGAATCGCCAAAGACCTGCACTTCGACATGTCGCGCAGCAGGTAAAAACTGTTCAATCAACACCCGGTCATCCGCGAAAGAGGATAATGCCTCCCGGCGCACTGAGGCGAGTGCATCGAGAAAGGCGTCTGCATGATCCACAACCCGCATTCCCTTTCCGCCACCACCCGATACCGCTTTAATCAGAACCGGAAAACCTGTTTTTTCGGCGGCCCTGAGTAAGACCTGATCATCCTGATCCTCGCCTTCATAACCAGGCAGTACAGGCACCCCGGCTGCCGCCATTGTCGCTTTGGCCTGGCTCTTTGAACCCATGGCAGTAATGTTCTCAGCAGACGGTCCGATGAACACAATCCCGCTGTCGGCACAGGCTTCAACCAGACGTGGATTCTCCGAGAGGAAACCATATCCCGGATGAATCGCCTCGGCTTCGGTTTCTATCGCCGCGGCCAGGATATTCTCGATATTCAGATAACTGTCTTTTGAGGGAGCCGGACCAATGTGCACGGCTTCATTGCACATGCGGACATGCAGTGCTGCGGCATCAACGGACGAATATACCGCGACCGTTGCAATACCCATTTCTGAGCAGGTTCTGGCGATTCTGCAGGCAATTTCGCCGCGGTTGGCGATCAGTATTTTGCTGAACATGGCGGCGTCGTTTTACATTCTGAACACACCGAATCGGGTGTCCCTGATATCGTTTTGCATGCTCGCCGAGAGTCCAAGCCCCAATACCCGGCGTGTGTCCAGTGGGTCAATAACACCGTCATCCCATAATCGGGCACTGGCGTAATACGGATTCCCCTGATGTTCGTATTGTTGTCGGATGCCTGACTCAAATTCCAGACGTTCCTTGTCGGGCCATGATTCACCGCGGGCAGACAATGTGTCTGCTCGAATCTGTGCCAAAACACCGGACGCCTGCTCACCTCCCATCACTGAAATTCGAGCGTTGGGCCACATCCACAAAAATCGTGCACCGTAGGCTCGACCACACATGGCATAGTTTCCGGCGCCAAAACTTCCGCCAACGATCACGGTAAGTTTTGGGACCTGAGAGCAGGCGACCGCTGTTACCATCTTCGCGCCGTGTCGAGCGATACCCTCGTTTTCAGATTGCTTACCAACCATAAATCCGGTGATGTTCTGCAGGAATACCAGTGGAATTTTGCGCTGGGAGCAGAGTTCGACGAAATGAGCGCCTTTGACCGCGGAATCGGAGAACAAGATGCCGTTGTTGGCCACCATGCCGATCAGGTGACCGTGAAGGTGCGCAAAACCACATACCAGTGTGGTCCCGAAGTGTTGCTTGAATTCGTCAAATTCGCTGGCATCGACGACACGACCGATGATCTGACGAATATCGAAAGGCTTGCGCGGATCTACCGGTACCAGTCCCCGAAGATCAGACTCCTCAAGTCGGGGTGGCCGGGGAGGGTGTTGGGGAGGCTGACCCGTCCGTGCACGATTGAGGTTGCCAACCAGTCGGCGCGTGATGCCAAGGGCGTGATGGTCGTTGTCGGCGAGATGATCGGTGACACCCGACACGCGGGAGTGCATGTCTGCGCCGCCGAGCTCCTCGGCGCTGACGGTCTCGCCAGTGGCGGCTTTAACGAGCGGCGGGCCGCCAAGAAATATGGTGCCCTGATTGCGAACAATAACGCTTTCATCAGACATGGCCGGGACATAGGCACCGCCCGCAGTGCAGGATCCCATGACCACCGCGATTTGAGGAATGCCTTCAGCGGACATATTGGCCTGATTGAAAAAAATACGGCCAAAATGATCGCGATCAGGAAACACGTCGTCCTGCCGCGGCAGAAATGCACCCCCAGAATCCACCAGGTAGATACAGGGCAGACCATTTTGCTGCGCAATTTCCTGTGCACGCAGATGCTTTTTGACGGTCAATGGATAGTAAGTACCGCCTTTGACCGTGGCATCGTTGGCGACAATCACGCAGATAACGCCATTGACCACGCCGATACCTGTCAGTATGCCCCCGGCAGGTACATAATCCTCATACACCTCATATGCGGCCAGTTGTGATAGCTCAAGAAACGCAGAGCCCGGGTCGATCAGATGGTTAATGCGATCACGGGGCAGCAATTTGCCGCGGGCTACGTGTTTCTCCCGGGCCCGGGCGCTTCCGCCTTTTGATATCTGATCGATGCGCCGCTTCAGCGTCTCGCACAGCGTGCCCATGGCTTCTCGATTGAGTCGAAAAGACTCAGACTGAGGGTTAACGGAATCGTTGATGGTATTCATTACAAATTGTACGTTTCGATTCAGTTGTCAAACAGATGACGGCAAATCACCATTTTCTGAATATCGCTGGTGCCCTCATAGATCTGCGCAACACGCACATCCCGATAGATTTGTTCGACCGGAAAGTCCTTGAGGTAACCGTACCCGCCGAGCACCTGAATTGCGGCGCTGCAGATTTTCTCGGCCTGCTCTGACGCAAACAGTTTGGCCATACAGGCCTGCTTAAGACCGGGCAGTCCGGCGTCCTGAAGCGCTGCGGCATGCCACACCATCAGCCGGCAGGACTCGAGCGTCGTCGCGCTGTCGGCCAGCCGGAACGCTACCGCCTGATGCTCAGACAGGGGTTTGTCAAAGCTTTGGCGGTCGCGCGAATAGGCGATTGCGCACTCGAGGGCCGATCTGGCCATACCAACACACTGGGCCGCTATCCCGACGCGACCGTATTCAAGATTGCTCAACGCAACCTTATAACCCTCGCCAGGTTGTCCAATGAGACTGGACGCAGGGATGCGGCAATTGTCGAGGGTGATCTGCGCCGTGTCCGATGCATGCTGCCCAAGCTTTTCTTCCAGTCTTGACACAACGTATCCGTCATTGGTTGTCGGAACCAGAAACGCACTGATACCCCGCTTGCCCGCATCGGGATCCGTAACCGCAAACACAACTGCGAGATCAGCATTACGGCCTGAGGTGACAAATTGTTTAGTGCCGTTGAGCACATAAAAGTCCCCATCCCGGACAGCTCGGGTTCGGATTGCAGACGCGTCAGAGCCGGCGTGGGGCTCGGTCAGACAGAAACAGCCCAGTGCTTCGCCTGTGGCCAGTGCAATCAGTTCTTCAGAACGTTGCGTCGGGCTGCCGAAGCGGGCCAGTATCCGCGACACCAGATTGGTGACACTGATAATTGTCGATACGGAACCGTCACCCGCCGCAAGTTCTTCGATGGCGATCGCATACGACAGGGTGTCGGCACCGGCACCCCCATCGTCAACCGGCACGGTCATGCCACAAAGGCCGAGCGAGCCCGCGGTTTTGATTTCTTCCGCCGGAAAATGTCCGGATCGATCCCACTCGGCGCTTCGCGGCTGCAGTCTGCGTTTTGCAAAATCCCTGACCGTGGCCTGGATCAAAGATTGATTTTCGTTCAGCAGCATTTTATTCAGAGTCTCTCAACGGCCAGAGCAGTGGCTTCTCCGCCACCGATACACAATGCGGCAATTCCTTTTCTCTCATCACGCTGTTCGAGAGCCGATAACAGGGTCACAAGAATACGTGCGCCGGATGCACCAATCGGATGCCCCAACGCGCATGCGCCACCATTAACGTTGACTGTTTCGTGAGGCAGATTCAGTTCCTGCATCGCGGCCATAGTCACCACCGCGAATGCTTCGTTTATCTCGAACAGTTCGACCTCGTCGGCGCTCCAGTTTATACGTTGTAGAAGATTTCTGATCGCGTTAACGGGCGCGGTGGTAAACCACGCCGGCTCATGGGCATGGGTCGCATGCCCGACAATTTTCGCCAAAGGTGCGATGCCCATAGCATCGGCAGTTGATGCACGCATCAGCACCATCGCAGCGGCGCCGTCTGAGATTGAGCTGGCATTGGCTGCTGTCACTGAACCATCAGACTTGAATGCGGGTCGAAGCAGAGGAATCTTGTCCGGTCGGGCATTTCCCGGTTGTTCATCGGTATCAATGGATATTGATCCGGTTTTTTGCGGACAGTCTACGGCAGATATTTCCTTTGCAAAACGCCCTTGTTCAATGGCGTTTGAAGCGCGTTCGAGGGACGCTATCGCGAACTCATCCTGTTGCTCGCGGCTAAATGAATATTTTTCTGCACAAAGCTCGGCAAAACTGCCCATCAGTTGACCTTTGTCATAGGCATCTTCCAGCCCGTCCAGAAACATATGGTCCTGAACAGTGTGGTGACCCATGCGATAGCCGGAACGTGCTTTTGGCAATAGGTACGGCGCGTTGCTCATGCTCTCCATTCCTCCTGCGACCACCACGCTTTGGGAACCGGAGAGCAGTATGTCGTGTGCCAGCATAGTCGCTTTCATTCCTGAGCCACACATCTTGTTAACGGTTGTGCAGGCTGCAGATAATGGCAGGCCTGCGGCCAGAGCCGCTTGTCGTGCCGGCGCCTGTCCCTGTCCCGCAGGCAAAACATTGCCCATAATGACTTCACCGACCTCTGCCGGATTCAGGCCGCTGCGATTCACCGCCGATGCAATCGCGGTCGCCCCTAACTCGCTCGCTGAGCGCGTAGACAATGCACCTTGAAAGCCTCCCATAGGGGTGCGTGCAATCGCCGTGATGACAACGCTGTCACTGGCGTTCATGATGCGGTTTCCCGGAATAACTCACGGCCAATAAGCATTCTCCGGATTTCGGAGGTGCCAGCGCCAATTTCATAAAGCTTGGCGTCTCTCAACAATCGCCCGGCGTCATAATCTGTGGTATAGCCGTTGCCGCCCAGAGTCTGAATCGTTTCCAGCGCCATCCAGGTTGCCTTTTCAGCGCTGTATAAAATGACACCGGCGGCGTCTTTGCGATTAATTTCGCCGCGATCACAGGCCTGACCCACTGCGTAGACGTAGGCACAGCATGCATTCAGAGTCGTGTACATATCGGCGAGTTTGCCCTGAATCAGCTGAAATTCTCCAATCGGCTGGCCGAATTGCTGCCGTTCGTGGATATAGGGTACTACAGTCTCCATACAGGCGCGCATAATTCCCAGCGGTCCGGCAGCCAGCACCGCGCGTTCAAAGTCGAGGCCGCTCATCAGCACATTGACACCCCGGTTTTCTCCGCCCAGTACATTTTCCTCAGGCACTTCAACATTTTCGAAAATAAGTTCGCATGTGTTTGAACCCCGCATCCCCAGTTTGTCGAGTTTTTCGCCCCGACCGATGTTCATTTCTCGCTCGATGACGAATGCGGTGATGCCTTTGGATTCAGCGGCCATATCGGTTTTTGCATAGACAACCATGACGTCGGCATCGGGACCATTGGTAATCCACATTTTGGTGCCGTTGAGGACGTAGTAGCCCTCCTTTTTTTCTGCTTTCAGGCGCATGCTGACCACGTCTGACCCCGAACCCGGTTCTGACATCGCAAGTGCCCCCACGTGCTGGCCGCTGACCAGTTTGGGCAGATACAGCTCTTTTTGCACCGGTGTGCCGTTACGGTATATTTGGTTAACACACAGATTCGAATGTGCGCCATAGCTCAATCCGACAGACGCTGAAGCCCGACTGATTTCCTCCATCGCGACGATATGTGCCAGATATCCCATATCGGTACCTCCATATTCATCAGATACCGTAATGCCCAGTAACCCCATGTCACCGAGCTTGCCCCAGAGATCGTGGGGAAACTGGTTTTGCTGATCGATCTCTCTTGCGCGCGGTGATATTTCCTGTTCGCAAAACTGCCGAACCGATTCTCGAAGCAGGTTTAGGGTGTCGTCAAAACCGAAATTCAGGCCGGGTAATGTGGTCATTCGAGGAAGCCGAAGAATAAAGACGAAAACTTACCTTACGTTTACGTAAACGTCAATCTAACCCGATGCGCATACTGACGCTAAAATTATAGAAAATCGAGAATAAAACGTGACTGATACCGGTACCCAAAATTTGCTTGAAAGCGCCTGGTGGCAGGGTGTAAAGGCTGTGGAGGGCCGTTTTGCGACGCGGAACTGGCTGAATCGCAATCATCCTGTTCAATACGATGCGGTCCTGGCTATGGGAAAGGCCGCGGGTGCAATGGCGCTGGGGGCCGATGACGCTCTTGAGGACGGTTTTACCGGACTGGTTATTACCAAGTATGGACACGTAACCGCAGAGCTCAGCCGGCGGCCGCATCTCACTGTATTCGAGTCGGCGCATCCAACCCCGGACCAGAGCAGTCTGCAATCTGGGCAGATGGCCCGGGAATTTGTGCAGAGCCGTGGATCGGAGGATCGGCTGCTGGTCCTGATCTCCGGAGGAGCGTCTGCGCTGGTTGAAAATCTGATGCCCCACGTCGAACTTGGCGATTTGCAGTCCATCAATGAATTCATGCACGCCTCCGGCTGGGACATCGGGCGCATGAACTCACTGCGCCGAAGCCTCTCGCAGGTGAAGGGAGGGCGATTGTTGTCCACATTTTCAGGCCGGCATATCGATGTGCTGGCGATCTCAGACGTGCCCGGTGATGATATTTCCGTGATTGCATCCGGTATCGGCAGTCCCTTTTTGGTGAAAGATGAACTTTCGCCTCTGCCGGAACAGTTCGCGCATTTGCAACGGTCTGTTCGCAACCAAGAGCATGATGAGAGTAGTCGTTACACCCACAATGTCACCATCATTGGCAGCAATGCCGTTGCTCGTGCAGCCGCCGCCGATTTTCTGACAGCGCAGGGAAGGGCGATTCGGTGCAATGCAGAAACCCTGTACGCTGATGTATTTGAAGTAGCGGCGACGCTGGCGGAAACACTTCGGCAAGGCCCGGAGGGAGCGTACATCTGGGGTGGAGAGCCCACGGTGAAATTACCGCAATCACCGGGACAGGGCGGGCGCAATCAATCCCTCGCAATGGCTATGGCGTGCGAGCTTGGCGATCAGTCGGATGTGGCTGTCCTGGTCGCCGGAACTGATGGCAACGACGGCCCTACCGATGCGGCCGGCGCCCTGATCTGCCCGGCCGAACTGGATCTCAGCGATGCGCCGGTTTATTTGCAGGCAGCCAATGCCTATCCGTGGCTCAAGGCACAAAATGCGCTGTTCATCAGTGAGCCCACCGGAACGAATGTTATGGATCTGGTGGTTGCGCTGAAAACCGCTCCGCCTTGATCAACCTCAGAACAACCGTGTACAGTGGCTGCACCGCCGAACCCAATTATGGTCATGCGGAACAGACCTGGGAGAACGAATTGACACAAATAAACTCCGCCGAAGAGGCGTTAAAGCGATTTTCAACACCCGCCGCTGCTGAAAAATATCAGGGCGCACTGGTCGGTACGCGGAAGCATCACAGGGAGGTCGCGTGCGTTCGAAAGGCCTTCAGCTCTCTGCCTGATGGCAGCCACATACTTGATTTTCCCTGTGGCACCGGACGTCTGTCCGCCGAATTGGCCGAAATGGGATTCGATATCAGCATTGCAGATTCTTCGCGGCATATGGTCGATCGCGCCATCAGTTATTTACGGACGCGAAACGTTTCCACCTTAAGCGCTTTTGTGTCGGATGTGTTGTCACCGACTCCGCCTGCTGATGGATTTGACGGTGTATTGTGCAATCGTCTTTTTCATCACTTTTTCGAGTCAGAAACTCGAATCGCGGCGTTGCGTCAGCTCTCCACGCTGAGCAGTGGCCCGATACTGGTTTCCTACTACGCCACCGGATGCCTCGATGCGATGACGTTCAAAGTTAAAAATGCGATTCGGCGCAGAAATCCAACGGATCGCGTACCCATTGCGCCGTCTTTGTTTGAATACGAAATCAGGGCTGCCGGGATGCAGCAGAAGCAGGTGATTCATTCACGTCCGGGAATCTCAATGCAAACCTATGTGTTGCTGAGTCGGGGATAAATTACGATGGAGGCTGAGACGCTCTCGGAAAAGCAGTTCATGGGATTTGCCAGAGGCGGTGTAGTCAAAACGATTAATGGCGGTGGCATCAGCGTAATTCGCACCCGTGATGGCAACTACCTGAAGTTCTTTCGACCCAGAAGCCTGCTGTCGAGTGACTGGCTGTCTCCCAGGCCGACACGATTTATGCGCGCCGCTCGTGGATTGAGAGAGTTGGGTATCCCGACTGTTCACGACCCCCGACTATTCTGGGTTCCGGCAATGAAGAAACATGTGGTCCACTATCGACCGCTGGAGGGTCGGACACTGCGGAAGATCATGAAAAAGAATCCGCGCAACGATCTTGTTAAGAACTTTGCGGGATTCGTCGCGAGTTTGCATCAAAAAGGGGTTTATTTTCGGGGGCTGAATTTTAAAAACACGATTCTGACTCCGGACGGGCATTTGGGCCTTATCGATATTGGCAGCGTCGAGATAAAAACCGGCAGTCTTGGTTCCGCTCGCTGTGCCCGTAACATGAAGCATCCGCTCGCCTACGGGTTGGAGCAATCCGTGCTTGAGCGGTACGGTATGGAAATATTTATCCGGGACTATCTTGATAAAGCACCTCTTGATAGTGAGTCGCGTCACCGGTTTCTGATTGATTTGAAGAAACAGCATCGCCTGTTTGAACAAATTGAAGTATTCTGATCGTTCACATTCCCTGTCCTGGTGCACTGCAGAATTCTGTTTTAGAGGGTGCGCGTCCGGTGATGGAGGGGCGGTCTTTTCGGAAAAAATGCGACTAAATGATATTCAACTCACATACTGTTTCAGGAGAAATTAATATGAACACGCTATGCAAAAACTGTGTACGACTGCTGTCTGCGGTGGCACTGGTATTAACAGTCGGTGTCGCTGCTGCTGCGCAAATCGACAAAATTCACTTTTTGATCCCAGGCGGCGCCGGCGGCGGCTGGGACGGCACCGCGCGTGGCACCGGTGAAGCGCTGACCGGCGCTGGTCTGGTGGGATCGGCCTCGTATGAAAATATGTCAGGTGGCGGTGGCGGTAAAGCGATCGGCTATCTGATTGAGAATGCGGCCTCAAATGAGGGCACATTGATGGTGAATTCAACGCCCATTATATTGCGCTCTCTGACGGGTCGGTTTCCGCAAAGCTTCCGGGATTTGACGCCGATTGCCGGTGTCATTGGAGACTATGCGGCACTTGTGGTGAAAGCAGACAGCCCAATAAAGGATTTCAACGGACTGGTGGCTATTTACAACGAAAACCCGGCCGATCTGGCTATTGCCGGCGGGTCGGTTCCTGGCAGCATGGATCACCTGGTGCCGGCGATGGCGTTCAAGGCCGCAGGTGCAGACCCCACACGCGTAAAGTATCTGCCGTTTGATGCCGGCGGCAAGGCCATGGCTTCTCTGCTTTCAGGTGAATCGGATGCGCTGTCAACGGGTTTAGGTGAGGCACTCGAACTGGCCAAGGCAGGCGAGGTGCGTGTTCTTGCCATTACTGCACCGGAGCGGATTGCTGATGCGCCGGATGTGCCCACGCTGAGGGAGCAGGGAGTAGACGCAACTTTTGTCAACTGGCGCGGATTTTTCGCAGCCCCCGGCGTTTCTGATGCTACCAAGGCCGCCTATATCACAGTGCTGGCTGATATGTACGACACCGGCCAGTGGGAGACGGTCAGAAAACGAAATGGATGGGTCAATATATTCAACCCCGGTGATCAGTTCGTCGAGTTTCTGGAGAGGCAGGAAAAGGAAATGGAATCGCTGATGAAAGAACTCGGATTCCTGTAGACCACGCCAGCGAGGCTGCTCAATCCATTGGAAAATCAGATCGGTCATGCGACCTGATCGTTACGTTGCGCTCGGAATTCTGGCGTTCTCCATTGGTTATGGGTATCTCGCCTGGAACTTCCCGCTGCTGCCGTTTGAGCGACATCAGGCGTTTCGTCCCAACGTGATGCCGATTGGATTGGCGGCTTTCGGTATTTTTTTCTCACTGGCTGTTCTGTTCAGGCCGGGAGGTGATGAGACGGGTTTAAGTGGCGACGCTGCGGGCTGGCGGTTTTTTAGCTGGCGACCATTTTGCGCCATTCTCGCTCTGATGGTGATCTACATTGTGCTGCTTCGCCCCGCGGGATTCTTATTGTCCACGACACTTTTTCTGTTTGGTGGTGGCGTTGTGCTCGGCGAACGGCGCTGGATACTGCTGTCATTTATTGCCTTTACGGCGGCAATTGCGTCGTGGTTTTTAGTAGATCGTGCTTTGGGGATTTTTCTCAGACCATTGCCTGAATTCCTTCTGTAGATCACCATGATTGACGGCATTCTGATTGGAATTTCCACAGCGGTATCGCCGTACAATCTGCTGATGGTGATTGTCGGATGCCTGCTGGGGACATTTATTGGCATGCTGCCCGGTCTCGGCCCGATGTCGATCATTGCGATCATGATCCCGGTCGCGATTCAACTGGGTGACCCCACCGCTGCGCTGATTATGCTGGCAGGGGTCTATTACGGCGCCATATTTGGTGGTTCCACATCGTCGATTCTGATCAATGCGCCGGGAGTCGCCGGCACTGTCGCCAGTTCCTTCGATGGCTATCCTATGGCGAGAAATGGACAGGCAGGCAAAGCACTGACGGTTGCCGCGATTGCGTCGTTTGCGGGGGGGACAATTGGTGCGGTTCTGCTGCTGGGCTTCGCACCACTGCTGTCTCGGTTCGCCAATTTATTCTGGTCTGCCGAGTACTTTGCGCTGATGGTTGTGGGACTGACCGCGATTGCAGCATTCGCTGGCAAGGATAATGTGCTGAAGGCTATGTTGATGACGGTTGTCGGCGTAATGCTGTCGACCATCGGTGAGTCGGCTCTGCACAGTGCACCGCGCTTTACTCTGGGTATTCTGGACTTGCAGTCAGGAATTTATTTCGTGACCCTGGTGATGGGGCTTTTCGCTATTCCGGAGGCACTATTTCTGGTGCTCAATCCGAAGCGCGGGAGACTTCCTGATACCGGCAAATCCGGCGCAGAGCCTATCGGCCGGATCGACAATCTGCGCATTACCCGTGAAGAAGCCCGTTCCATCGCGCCGGTTGTGGGACGTCAGTCTGTCATGGGATTTCTAATTGGCGTCCTGCCCGGTGCGGGTGCAACGATTGCGTCTTTTTTAGGCTACGCGACCGAACGGAATATCGCTGCAAAACAGGAGCGCGAACAATTTGGCAAAGGATCTATCAAGGGACTGGCGGCGCCTGAAACTGCAAACAACGCGGCCTGCACGGGATCGTTTGTTCCTTTGCTGACACTTGGTATTCCGGGATCCGGAACGACCGCA
>JBCCGE010000010.1:0-54888 GCA_039029455.1 Pseudomonadota bacterium
GTTGAACATCACCTGGAATATCAACCTGAGTTCGGTGAATCTTTGCAGACATATTAAGGTGAGCCTAGCGGCGCGGGATTCGTGGTTTTCTGAAAGCGGTCCGTTGGTTGGCCTTCATCTCGCGGTTCAGAATATACAGGTTGCTGGATATTAACAATACGATTCCGAAAGCCGTGGTAGTGCTCGGTATTTCGTTCCAGAATAGAAACCCGAAAAGTACGCTCCACAGAATGTACGTGTATTCAAACGGCGCTACGGCGCTAAATTCGGCGACCATATACGCTTTCACCAGACAGTAAAAACCGGCGGTAGCGACAGCGCCCATCGTTAAAAAGATCCATTGGTGAAGATGCGAAGGGTGACTCCATTCTCTGAACAGAAAGGCAAGGGATATGGGCTCCTCTGCGCCGTACAATCCCATGCCGATAACCACAGACGCCGTGATCAGACAACCGGCCAGGTAAACCAGTACTGTGTAAAAGGCAGTTACGCTGGCGGTATCATCCTGATGAATGAACCGTGTTGTGATTGTCGATACTGCGTAAGTCAACGCAGCCAGCGCAGCAAGGACGGCGCCTGCATTGTTGATATGACCGCTGGGTCCGACCACCAGAACGATGGCAACAAAACCGAGAAAGACGCCAATCCACCGTCTCGGTCCTACAGGGTCGCGAAATACGATGGCCGACAATACGGTTACGATAATGGGTGCCGCAAATGTGATTGTGGCCACATCAGCCAATGGCAGCAAAGCAATTGCCAGATAGAATGTGGTGTACGATGAAAACGCCAGTGTGGCTTTTATGTAGACTGGCCACTTGCGACGAAGTCGCACTGCGTTGCGTGGAACCGCAAAACGTAGAATGACCAACATGATGGCCGCACCGGTAATGCTGCGGTAGAAGACGATCTGCAGTACAGAGTATTGATCGCTGAAACTCTTGATGATTATATCCTGAATCGAGAACAGAAAAAGTCCGGATGTAACCAGAAATATTCCGAGAGCTGACTGTGTTTCAACTGCACGCATGGCGGTTCCAATATCTGGTGATAACGCAACCCGGGAGCAGTGAAGATCCATATCATGTCCCCTCAGGCGGCGAGAGTACGCCTGCTGTGTTGCAAATAACAAGTGGGCCAGGGTCTTTTTTTTCTGCAGTCCACGATGCAAACTACCGGATTGCCCCTGCCTGGTACAAAAATATATGACCGCGAAGCAATACCGGGATTGTCGTGGAGTCAGGTTCACAGCAATCGATCAGAATTCTGTAGATGGATTTGATTCGGTAATCGAGCAAATTATTGAATACCGTTCGACTGCGATGAAGCAGCTTAAGTCAGTGCTCGAGAGTGATCCGGAAATGCCAATGGCATGGCTGCTTCAGGGATATATGTTCAAGCTTATAGGGTCTCATTCTGTGGACGATCGAATCGAAAAGATAATCGATCGTATCGATGCGCCGAAGGTTCGTTTAAATGACCGCGAGCGGCTTCACCGACAGGCTTTGAAAAACTGGTTTCAGGGCGACGACGTCGGCGCATGCACATGCTGGCGACAAATCCTGAAGCAATACCCAAAAGATCTGTTGGCAATCAAACTCCTTCACTCGAGTACATTCTGGATGGGTGACAGTCGGCAATTGCTCGATTCAATCGGAGGTGTCTGGAACCAGTGGGATTCATCGGACTGCGGCTATTCGCACCTGATGGGTATGCTGTCTTTTGCACTGGAAGAGAACGGTCGCTATGCAGAAGCTGAAAACTATGCAGTGCGCGCTATTCACGACAATCCAGAGGATTTGTGGGCATTGCATGCATTGGCACATGTTTTCGAAATGCAAAGTCGGTTGCAGGAGGGCGCCCAACTGTTTGACCGACCTTTCGGTATTTGGGATGACCGCAATCCGTTTCGTGGCCATCTCTGGTGGCACGCTGCGATGTTTTATCTTGATATGCAAGACTATGAGAAAGTGCTCGAAATTTACGACCAATGCATAAGTTCGATCGAATCGACATTCTATCTTGATGTGCAGAATACGGCCTCTCTACTCATGCGACTCGATATTCGCGGAGTGGATGTTGGTGATCGTTGGCAGTCTCTCGCAGATATTGCCGAAACTCAGATAGGAGATCATGTCTTGGCATTCACCGAAATGCACTATGCAATGGCGCTTGCATCGGACCATCGAACTGCTGGCATGGAAAAACATCGCGAATCGGTTCGTTTATTTTCGACCTCTAACGGCGTTTGGGCGGCAGATGTCATGAACAGGGTCGGCGGTACGCTGTGTGAGGCGATCACGCGATTTATCCAAAAAGACTACCGTGCTTTTGTAAATAAAGTGCTTCCAATCCGATATGAAATTGCTCAGGTTGGAGGCAGTCATGCACAAAGGGACGTGTTTGAACAGATGCTCCTGCATTCGGCAATTCAGTGTGGCGATGTGGGGTTGGCGTCGTTGCTTTCGGGTGAGCGATTACTGCGTCGACCCGACAACCCCGATACCCGGCAATGGGTCGACGATATATCGCAACTCACGATGAGTGCGACGTAAACATCCATTTTCCCCGATTCTTGCAGTCGACGATACGCCGAGGTTACGCCTATATTAAGGCGGTCCAACTGTGCGTTCTGACCGATTCTTAGCAACGCCCCAGGTTTTTTGGTGGATCTGTGGAGAAGCCAAACCATCCTGATAGTGCGTTCCCGAAAGTTCAGGAGTCTGCGAAAGGGCGGATCTCCGGGACGCTAAAAACCCCGTTGCACGCTGACTCAAATGCCAGAGCAGCGTCAAATACAGAGGCGTCATCGAAAGTGCGCCCCACGATTTGGATGCCCGTAGGCACACCGGTAGCAGCAAAACCACTCGGGACTGCCATCACCGGACAGTTGTGCAGCATATTGAAATGATGGGTCAGAACCCATCCATACTCGGGATCGACGACTTTGCCATTGATCTGGAAATTTGTGTTTGTCGGATCGTGATCTGCAGAAACTGCGGGTATTGCACACGTGGGACAGATAAACAGATCGCACTCCTCGAGCAGTTTGCCAAATGACTGGTACATCTCATGCTGAACCTCCCAGGATCGCGAGACATCGTCGATTCTGGTCGACTCAACACCGCAAGCTGCTGCCAGCGTGTAGTCATTGAGAGCTGATGGCTTTGATTTTGCAGCTTCTGCAGCTTGTCTGAGGTAGTGCATGGTGTTGTACCAGTGCATGGCTGCGGCGTCACAATGCTCTCCCCATGGCAATTCAGTTTCGGTTACATGAGCACCCAAGGCACGGAATACCTCGAGTGCGTGGAGCGTATTCTGTTGGACATCGTGATCGATCTCAAAATATCCAAGATCCATGGAAAATGCGATCTTTACTCCCTCTATCCCCCCGGAAAGCTGCGGCATTTCCACCCGGTCGCGCAAGCTGTCGTGATCACGTGGGTGAGGGCCTGAGACGATATTCTGGATCAACGCCAGATCGGCAACCGATCTGGCGAGTGGACCGCAGTGGTTGTAGCGGTCAAAATTCGCTGGCGGACCGTCAGGATTTCGACCATGGGGTGGTTTAAATCCGACAACACCACAACAACTGGCGGGAATACGAATTGATCCGCCGATGTCAGTGCCTGTAGCTATCGGTGCGAAACCCGCGGCAAGAGCGGCTGCGGAACCTCCTGATGAGCCACCAGGTCCGAATCTGGTGTTGTGCGGATTCAGCGTATTTCCCCAGGCCAGACTCCGACACACGCCTGAAATGCAGAACTCCGGCGTTGTTGTGCGCGCGATAATTATAGCGCCGGCATTTTCGAGACGATCAATCATTGGGTCTGAGTGGGCATCGGGTGGTGCATCGAGGTGGAGCAGAGAACCGTAGGTGGTTCGCCTGTTTTTCACTCGCTGGGCATCTTTGACCAGAATCGGGATTCCAAGCAGTGGCGCAGTTGGACCTCCTCTCGCATAGAGTGCATCCGCAGCCAAAGCACGTCGCTGAGCATCATCAAAATAAGTATCCGTCAATGCATTGATGGTCGGGTTTAAGCGGTCAATGCGATCCATCAGAGCACTCAACAGCTGACTGGGTTTCAGGCTTTTTTGACGGAACTGCTGCAATGCGTCCAGCGCGGTCAGATAACAGAGCTCCTCTTGCATACCTTCCATTAATTCAGGATTCAACAGGTTAATTTGGACAAAAGATTAAGGCGCAGCCCTTCGATGTGTCGTCAAAACGAACTGCAGTGAAGTTCCTTAGAAATGCAGTGCAGTCGCCTTCAATGCACGCGAAAATATCTCCCGATCCGTGTTGCCGCCAGATACAACGATAAGGCTGGTACTGTTTTTTGATAATCCTTTTTCGGCAATCAGAGCTGCAAGTGCAACGATACCGCCCGGTTCAGCAACGATCTTGAATTCTCTAAACGCGATTCCCATTGATTTCAAAACATCCTCTTCTGACACAACATAGCCGCCGGAAAGCAGGGTTCGATTGATTGAAAAGGTAAGTTCTCCAGGTTGAGGTGTGACAATTGCGTCACATATTGAACGAACTGAGGCGTCCGCGATTTCTCTCTGACCACTGTTGAGTGATCGAACCGTATCGTCAAAATTTTTAGGTTCAACGGCAAAAACTTTCGTCGAGGGACTGAGATGACTGGCTGCAGAAGCGATCCCGGAAATCAATCCACCGCCTCCGCAAGGACAAAGGATCTGGTCGACAGTTACGCCCAGACGTTTCGTATCCTCAAGCGCTTCCAGTCCGACAGTACCCTGGCCACAGATAATTTCCGGATCATCATACGGCTTGATCAGTGAACGTCCCTGGGAAGCGCAGAGTTCTTCTCCGATCTCTTCCCGGTTCTCTGTGTAACGGTTGTAAAGTACAACCTCAGCCCCATACAGACGCGTATTTTCAATTTTTATAGCCGGAGCATCCTCGGGCATGACGATCGTGGCATCGATGCCAAAATAGCGCGCAGCGTAGGCGACACCCTGCGCATGATTTCCGGAAGAAAATGCCACCACGCCGCGCTTGCGCTGTGTTTCTGACAGGCACGAAATTTTATTGAATGCGCCGCGAATTTTGAATGAGCCGGTGACCTGAAGGCATTCCGGCTTCACGATAATGCGCGCGTCCAGTTGCTTGTTGAGTAACGGTGATTCAAGCAGGGGAGTGCGGCGTACAACCGGTTCGATGCGCTCTGCGGCCTGTCTGAGCTGCTGTAGTGTGGGGCCGCAGTTCACCACTTACACAGCCTCGGATTTTCCACATCGAATTGGGGTGGAAACTGCGTCTGCAGCACAGTAGCCAGCTCAGATTTTTCTTGCGAATAACAAGGATCGTTAAAAAGATTGACGTGTTCTTCAGGATCTGATCGCAGATCGAACAGCTCACCCCATTGCGGTCTTTGTGGATACACGCTCAGTCGCCATTCGGCTGTGCGCACTGTCTGGTTGTAAAGGTGAGGCAGGGCTGTTGGGTGGTATTCACCAAAATCGAACTCTCTGATGCTGGTTTTGTGTCCGCTCAGAACGGGTGATAAATCAGTGCCGTCCAGATTTACATCAGTCGCATCGATACCGCACAATACCAAAAGAGTTGGCATCAGATCGATGTGATTTGTGGGTGACTCAACAACTCTGTTGCAATCGATGCCGGGACCACTCATCAGACAACTGACCTGCGTCAGCTGCCTGTAGGAGGGCGGACCCTTGTGGAGAAGACCATGGGTTCCAAGCAGTTCGCCGTGATCCGAGGTAAACACAACCAGAACCTCACTCAGACCCTGTTGTTTTTCAACTTCGCTCAGTATTTTACCGACGCAGTCGTCGATCATTTCGATCATGCCGTACGTCGCTGCGATCGCCCGTTGCATAGAGTGATCACTGATGTCATCGGTCGTGATCATGGAGCCTGCTTCAAGAGAGTCGTCTGCAGACCAGTACAGCTCTCTGAACCCCTTTCCTTTCGGGTACAGCGCATCAAGATAGTCGGGCATTCTCTCTCGTTCGCCTGGATCAAATCGCGGCAGGGGCATATCCTCAGGTTTGAACCGATCACAATACGGTGCCGGCGGGGAAAACGGATGATGAGGATCCGGAAAAGAGACAAACAGGAAATAGGGATGGTCATCGTCATACGACGATTGCAGAAATCTACAGGCTCTTTCCGTGATCCAGTAGTTGTAATGCTGTTCAAATGGAAGTGCGCAGTTCCAGATTTCGTCCAGGTCCTCTGGCGGCGGTTCGGGAGCGCTCGCAGGATCCAGAAGCGAAGCAGATTCTGGAAAATTCTCTTCAAGCCAGGACGCGTAGTGACCGGCAACGGCTGCGGTATCAGATTCCCCCAGCAGCAGATCAATAGAGTCGTATCCGTAAAACGGGCCGTCCCAGTCCCTAGCACCCCGCGTTTCCCAGAATGAACGTGAATCCGGCATTTGCAGCGCCTCGTCAGCAAGAATTGGCTGAAGATGCTGCTTTCCAACGCCGTGTGTGGAGTATCCGTTTCCAGACAGCAGTTTCATCAATGTGGGCACATTCTCAGGCAGGGCGCGACCGTTGGTGATCAGCTGGTGATGCCGGGGGAGCAGTCCTGTTGCCATCGTGGCGCGACTGGGCGAACAGATTTGCATCGGTGTGTGGTGCTGGTCAAAGCGGACTCCGGTGGCGGCGATGCGGTCGATGTTTGGAGATCGGCACACCGGATTACCGTAGCAAGCCAGGCTGTCTGCACGCTGCTGATCCGTGCAAATCCAAATAACGTTCGGCTTTTTCATTTATATTTCAAGTCGTTAATTGATTTATTTAAACGGCCAGTTGAGGAGCAGAAAACCCACCGGAAAGCCCTTCTATGATCGCGGCGCAGGACAATACAGCGTGTTCGCTCCAGGGTTTGCCAATGATCTGAACACCGATCGGGAGTGATTGATGTTGACTCGTGCCTGCCCGCACTACCGCGCCCGGCCAACCCAGAATGTTAAGAAAGGTGACGTAACTCCAGTCTTCAAATGTATCAGTTGAGGTACTTCCGTGGGGGCGTGCAAGGGTGTGAGAGGGTGGAGCAAGGATAACGTCGTACTGACTCATGTGTTCGAGTGCCTGAATTCTGCACCGATCAATCTCCCTAAATAGTTCGGCGCGGACGCTGGCGCAGGGTGTGTCCGGTGCATGCTCCAGGTAGGTCTGCAGATCGGGTCCAGGCACAGATGTATTGTGTCGACGCAACAACTCATGAATCATTTCACCTCCGTCCGCGCGCCGATACTCTGCAGTGAGTTCAGACAATTCTGCTATTCCGGGCAGTGGCGCGTGTTGCACGTCCAAACCTCGTGCGGAAAGTCTGTCTGCGGTATGACGGATGGTCTCTGCGATATCGGTACTGGTCGGCACCACACCATTGTCTGTGTACCACCCAATTTTCCACTGCTTTGAGAGGTCCAGTGTTTCAATAGCAGACGATACTGGCGGGATCGTGTAGTCGATGCCGTCAGCTCCGGAAATCAGTGAAATGCCGGTACGAAGATCTTCAACCGAACGAGCCATGGGGCCGATCTGCGTGATACCGTCATAGATTCCCATGCCATACGGTACGATGTGTCCGGTCAGTGGCGTGCGCCCTGAAGTTGGTTTGAGGCCGGTAATTCCGCAATAGTGAGCCGGTTCGCGGATGCTGCCGCCGGTATCCGTGCCGAGATCGAGATAGCTGAAACCACAGGCTATCGCGGCGGCGGCTCCGCCGCTGCTGCCGCCGGGACTGAGGCTCAGATCAAACGGGTTTGAGGTCCGACCAAAGAGTGTATTGTTAGTCTCCCCGCTGAGTGTCAACTCTGGTGTGTTTGATTTACCAATTATAATCGCGCCGGCGTGACGCAATCGCTTTACAACCGTGGCGTCTGAATCTGGAACAAAGTTTCGTCGTCCCTCGGTCCCCCCTGTTGTTAACATGCCCTCAGTATCGATGGAGTCTTTTATCGTTATCGGGACACCCGACAAGGCGCCGCTTGGACGATCCTTGTTCTGGTTGTCGAGTTCAATAGCTTTGTTTCTGGCCTGCTCTGCTTCAAGTGTAACCACCGCGTTGACTTGCGGATTTAATCGTTCAATTTGCGCAAGGCATGCATCCGTGACTTCAAGCGCACTAAGTTCGCGGTGTCGTATTGATGTTGCAATTTGTTTTGCAGACCAAAACAGGAATTCGGGTGCGGATGTCATACACTGAGGTTACTGATTTTTCCGGATTTTGCCACGTTTGTAAGCGCTGTTAGACGGAAAGTCGTGCGACTCGTTCGAGGGGTGGATACAATCAGGCCATGTCAAAAGCTGCCCCATCTCTGTTTGCAACAATCGCTTCCGTCTGGGCGTTGTTGCTCGGTTTTGGCATCTTAATGCTCGGCGACGGTCTGCAGGGCACGCTGCTGGCCGTTCGCGCTGACCGGGAAGGCTTTTCCGCCACTCTGACCGGTATCATTATGTCGTCTTTTTATGTCGGCTTTTTGTGCGGCTCGATAACGACTCCAAAAATTATGATGCTGGTTGGCCACGTACGCGTGTTCGCGGCACTGGCCGCGCTCGCTTCCGCTGCTATCCTCGTCCATGCTGTATTTGTAACCGTTTCGATGTGGATTGTGTTGAGACTGATCAGCGGATTTTGTTTTGCCGGTCTATACGTGGTGGCGGAAAGCTGGTTGAATGACCGGGCGACGAACCGGAACAGAGGAAAATTACTGTCGCTCTATATGGTCGTAACCTACCTTGGAGTGGGCATCGGGCAATTGTTTTTGAACCTCGCAGACCCACAGGATTATCCGCTGTTCGTTCTGACTTCGGTTCTGATTTCGATTGCGGTCGTTCCGCTTCTGTTGTCGGCCAGTTCGTCTCCTAACTATTCTGACTCGGTGAGTATCAGTGTCAGGGAACTTTACACGAGTTCACCTCTTGGAATTGTGGGGTTGTTTATTGTTGGACTGGTCACGGCTACATTTTTTGCGCTGGGTCCCGTGTACTCTCAGCGTTTGGGTATGTCGCTGAGAGATATATCCTGGTTTATGGCGGCGGCCGTGGTGGGCACTGTAATAATGCAGTGGCCAATCGGCGCTCTTTCCGACCGATTCGATCGTCGTTTGGTCCTCACCGTTGCGACCATATTATCCGCAATAGCCGCGTTTGCCTGCATCGTTGCCGCGACCCTGAGTGTTAACCATCTGTTTTTGTCTGTTGCTGTTTTCGCAGGACTGGCTTTGCCACTTTACTCCATCTGCATCGCGTACATTAATGATAATCTATCGAATAACCAGATGATCGCTGCAAGCGGTACGCTCGTTCTGATTGGTGGCGTCGGTGCCGTGGCGGGTCCAACTCTGGTCGCGGCTGTTATGGATGCTTTTGGTAATGACGGATTTTTCTGGTGTATGGGTGGCGCGCATCTGCTGACAGGATTATTCGCCATCTATAGAATGCTGAGAGGGCAGAGGCGCACAGGCGTTTCGAAGGGCAGCGTTGTTCCGGCCGGTGTTCATCCTGCGAGTGCAATCTATGAGGGCATTCAAAGACACGCGCAGGAAACGTCAACAGACGAAGCGTCGGATCAATAGAGCAACGCGAACACTATCTTTAAATCAGAACCTATATCGGCAGACTGGGGTTGTAAGGCGGACCAAGACCCTTTCGGCTTTAAACCTGAACAATCCGGGTAACGCTTAAAAACGACACGAAAACCTACCGACAGGCATTAAGTGCAGGTCTCGTGAATTCTCACCCGCCAAACATTCAAAGCGCCTCACCGAAGTTGCGGCGCGGTCCGAGGAGAGCTTTACTCGCCAACCAGTTTGCGAACGTAAGAAATGCGACTGGTCACTTCAGCTTCAAGAAGTCGGAGCTCCTCAAGAAGCGCGTCCTTGTTTTCGCTTGTTGATTTGATCTTACGGGTAATCGATTCAAGTTCAGCCAGTGCGTTTCGAAACTCAGGAGAACTCTCATACATTACTTCAGTTCGCCTTGAGCCGCTGTCGACCAATACACTTTTTTTAAGCTGTGGGAACTTGTAGCGGCGTGAAACTGGCAGGATAGATCCGGATTTCCGGTCATAGATCACTCGCAGAATATCCGTTTGATTGACAGTGAACATCTCAAATCTAGCGATCTCCTGCGGGTTTTGAATGCCCATCGATTTCAGGGCGGGGTAGTCAGACATGATGATCTCCGTCTTTCGGTTTACGTCGGTGAATATAGCCTAGTTCACGCATTTTGACGACGCTGTCGATGCAGCAGGGTGGTCCGGTTCTTGTCGGTTAGCGACAATGATAACAGTCCCTGATGTTGCGACTCATTTTCATTTCAATCGGTGCGGGTCCTCTATCAATTAGCTATCCGATCTGATGAGCGCTGTCACCAGATCGGAATCTGCAGTGAACGCACAAACTTAATTGTGGTTCGCCTGCACGGTTCGATAGTTAAACCATCTTTTTGGCGAGACTGCCGCCGGACTTCGCGGAGATATCGTCAACAATCAGATTGATTGCGATGGTAAATGACGCGATCGCCAGTGCTGGCCAGATAGATGCATACGAGCCATCAGCCAGTCCGATCAGATTTTCCCGAACCATACTGCCCCAATCGGACGCAGGTGGCTGCACACCCAGTCCGAGGAAGCTCAGGCTGGAAATGAACAGCACCACGAATACCAGCCGTAAACCGAAATCAGTCGCCAATGGCATTACCGCGTTAGGCAGAACTTCGGACTTGATAATCCACCACAGTCCCTCGCCGCGGACTTTGGCGGCTTCGACGAAATCCTGCACCATAATATCCTGGCCGAGTGCGCGCGCTATTCGAAACACGCTCGTGGCGTAAATAATGGACGCAATCGCAATCAGTATCCAGATTTCAGAGCCAAATGCCGCAATTGCCACCAATCCCAGCATGATTGAGGGCAACGCCAGAATGGCATCGTTTACCCGACTGATAATCATATCGGTCCAGCCGCCACGAACTGCTGCAGCAATGCCGAGAGTAATTCCGATCAGGTATGCAAAGAAGGTTGCAGCCAGCGAAATGCCTATCGTGTTGCGGGCTCCGAACAGTATCCGCGACAGCGTGTCACGTCCCAGATAGTCTGTTCCCAGATAAAAACTATCGTACGCCGGGGCGGAGAAATCCCCTTCCATTTCCATTTCGTGGTAAGGCGCGATATACGGGCCAATGATGACCATTAGCAGCCAGAAGGCGACTACAGCCGATGCAATTTTTCCAACCCATGAGAGTTTCAGTCTTCGCTTCGGAGGAGCGTCTGGCAGTTCGTCAAAAGCATCAATTTTCGCGATGACATCATCCCCGGAGGTATTTTGTTCTGTACTCATGTCTATTCTCTATTTCGGGTGTCTCAAACGGGGATTGGATACGATTGACGCAATATCGGCTACCAGTATCAGGATGACGTACGTGCCGCAAAATATCATCGCGCAGGCCTGAACCAGCGGTAGATCTCGGGTTTGAACGCCATCGATCATTAACTTGGCAAGGCCGGGATAAGAGAAGATTGTCTCTACGACAACGACGCCACTGACAAGATAGGCCAGATTGAGTGCAATCACATTAACGATGGGACCAATAGCATTGAGAAAAGCATGGCGCAGTATGATGCGTTTCCGAGGAACCCCTTTGAGAATCGCCATCTCAATATAAGGAGAACTCATAACATTCAAAATTCCGGCGCGGGTCATTCGGATCATTTGCGCCGATACGACAATGACCAGTGTAAACACGGGCATTGCGAGTTTCTGAAACAGTTCAAGAAAGGATTCATTACCTTGCAGAAAAACTGTTGCATTAAACCAGCCCAGATTTACCGCGAGCACCAGAACAAGGATGGTTGCAATGAAGAATTCAGGGACAGAAATCAGGCTCAGCGTACCAAAGGTCACAATGCGATCCAGCCAGGTGCCGGGATGCATCGCCGCCAACAGACCGAGCGCGATGGAGATCGGTATCGAAATAATTGCTACCAGTCCGGCCATCAACATGGTATTGCCCATTCGCGAGTCAATCAGACTTGAAATGGTCGCACCCCCTGCTTTTGAGATGCCGAGGTCACCTGTGAGCATGTTTCCGAGCCATCCGAAATATCTGACGTACCACGGCTGATCGAGTCCGAGTTCAGCGCGAAGTGCAGCCAGAGTTTCCGGCGTGGCACTTTGTCCAAGAACGATTTGCGCCACGTCTCCGGGCAGTATGCTGGTCATTATAAAGACGATGATGGACACCACCACCAAGACAGCGATACCAATTCCGATACGCTGCAAAACCATGCGCATCATCATAAGCGAACTCCTAAAGGTAAATCTTTCGTTGTTATGGTATTTAAAAAGGCCCGCATACGGATTCCATATGCGGGCCTGTACTCCAGTTATTTTTAATAACGTCCAGAAGGGTCTGGATTACGCCAACCAGGCAAACTCAGGCCACTCTACGGCGCCCAGTTGACCCAGTGGTACTGTTGGCATACCCATGATGTTGCTCGCAATACCGTCATTGATATTGGAGAACGCGGGAATCACCATGCCGCTGCCTTCATGAATCAGCGTCTGCATCTCGCAGTACATTTCATGACGTTTCGCTGGATCGGTTTCCGCAAGAGACGCAGAGAGAAGCTCACCCATGCGCTCGTTGTTCCAGTAGGTGTCGTTCCACGCAGCGCCCGGTCCGAACTGGATCGCCATCTGAGAGTTGGCGGTTGGACGCATGTTCCAGGTAACTACGTTGAGCGGTTCTTTCATCCAGACTGCGCCCCAGTACCCATCGGTTGGGACTTTTTTCAGCTTCAGATCGAAACCGATTTTTGCGCAGTTTGCCTGAGCGAGAAGGGCCGCGTCTTCGATGCCTGGAGTAACCGGTGCAACGTACAGCTCGGCGCTTTTCACACCCGATTTGTCAAAGTGGAATTTCGCCTGATCCGGATCAAAAGCTCGCTGGGCCAGCTCGGAACAGAAGTCCGGACCATGGGCCGTCATTATGGGGGTGTCGTTTCCAACCGAACCTTTGCCTTTCAGGACTTTCTCGACAATTCGTTCGCGATCCTGAATGAACTGCATGCCTTTAACGAAATCATCATTGTCGCCAGGCGCCGCATTTTTCAGACAGCAGATTCCAAGTTGGAGTGCTGCAGGCGTGGACAGCAACGTTACACCGTCTGCCTGTTCAACCTGACGAAATGCCTTTGGATCAATCGAAGTCGCCATCTGAATGTCGCCGGAAATCAACGCATTCACGCGTGCACCGGGATCGGTGATTGCGGTGATTTCGAATCCGTCAAAATTTCCGCCGTCACGCCAGTAATTTTCGTTGCGCTTGTGCAGGGATTTTACGCCCGGCTCAAAAGACTCGAGAACATAAGGTCCGGTGCCATTGCCGTCACCAGTAGTTCCATTTTTAACAATTTTGGTCTGGAACAGGCCGAGCAGGGTCGGCAGGTCAGCATTGGGCGTGTTCATGACCGCCTTTACTTCATGGGAACCTACTTTTTTCCACTCACCGACCGACGCCAGGACCGACTTGATAACGGACTTCGAGTCGTCACCCTGATGACGTTTCATACTGTAGACAACGTCGTCAGCGGTCAACGGTGAGCCATCGTGGAAGGACACGCCTTTGCGAATTTTGAACGTCCATTCGGAGGCATTAGCATTTGGTTCGAACGTTTCGGCAAGCTCCGGTTGCGGAACCAGATCATTCGAGTGCTGTATCAGGCTGTTATAGGTTGCTCGACCACGGGCATAGTCAATGGTTGAGGTGAAAACAACCGGATCAAGCTGATCATCAGGCCCGTGCAGGTTTGACGCCATACGAACGGATCCGCCTTTTTTAGGGGTCTGCGCCATTGCAGTACCACCCGTGCTCAGCAGATTCTGAGCGGTGGCCATGGATACACCGGTGACCGCCATCAATTTGAGCACATCACGGCGTGAATGACCTTTCTTGATGACTTTTTCAACCAGCTCCTTATCGGCCTGGCTCAGATTGTTAAATCCGAGAGCTCCAGTGGTGGCTTTGGGGTCTATGGTTTTCTTCATTTAAATTGAAACTCCAGTTTTGGTTAATACAAATAAAAGCTGTGTTGTGTGTTTTAGTAATGTTCCGGTACTGGCGATTTGCAGTTCACAAATCGAACGCTCGGTCGGAACGTCGATAGTCGGAAGACACATACACGATCGGCGGACTAGGGATTCCGGGAAAACGGTCAAAAGTGGGGAATAACCTTGCCTGACTGACCGAAAATATAACATATTGAGTTCACCACGCCAGTTTTACGTTGATTCATTACGGTCGTGTCATCTTCCCGACCTGTAGTTTTTTCTAAACGACGCTGATATTTTTCACAGCGTGAAGTCTTGCCGGTCTCCGGTCGGACGTTCAGTCCTCCGCGAGTTTAGCCTGAGTCACTTTGAGCAGATACATCACCATGACCTGCTCTTTGTCGTCAAATTCGAAGTGAAAAGCATCGGATAACGATTCCACAACCCTGATCTGATCGAGGTTTTCACTAAATACAGGATTGAACTGATAAAGATTAAAATCCGTAATTTCACATTGATATCCATTTCTGGATAAGAGTTCCTGAGTGCGGCGAGCTCCAAGCATTGAGACCTGCATCACATAGGCAACACCACCCTCCTGCAACAGCAGGGGCAGCTGGAGCAGAAAATGGTCGAGCAGATTACGCCCCCAGAAATCGATGTCGCGGTGCCCACTGGTGTTACCAATTGGGCTGGTGGGCATTTGATAGAGACTGGCGACGATAAGATCAAACGGCTCATCAGGCTGGTAGATGTACAAATCGACCACTTCGCTTTTGCATCGATCAGCAACGCCATTTCGATAGGCATTAACCATAGTGTTTTCAACCGACTCTTTGCTGATATCGATTCCTGTCACCGATGACGCACCATTGAGCGCCAGCTGCACAGTTAGAATGCCGCAGCCACATCCAATGTCCAGGCAGTTAAGATCCTTGCCGATATCATTCAAAAACAGATTTTTCCAGATCAGGTAACTGCCCTGGGTTGGCACGAATACCCCTTTTTCGACGGAAATGTCCGGCAGCGGAAGTGGATACAGTTTGTTGCCGTTGCTGTCCTGCCACTGCTGGTCGGCATCTGCATGTCGGCTTCCGCCGTTGGCGCTAGTGGTCGATTCTACGGCACCGACAGGCTGATCTCGAAGAATCTCTGTAGTCGCTTTTATTTCATCCGGCCCTACACCGCAGCAGCCGCCGATGATTTGTGCGCCCTGATGACGCCATTTGAGCGCCATCGCAGCGAACCCGTCATCGCTGATATCGTCGTCAAATTTCCATCCCAGATGAGAGTACCGACCTACATTGGGGTACACACCCAGTGGCAGATCGGTGAAGTCTCGCAGCCACGGCAAAGTACCGTCCACTCGTCGAGTTGGAATGCAGTTGATCATCAGGGCACCAACTCCCATCTGCTCCAGTCGATGCGCCAGACGGCCGAAACGATCGCCTTCCGGACCACCCCAGAGTTGTCCGTGAATTCCGCACACGCCTTTGCGACTTCGGCGGAAACTGACCCAAACCGGAAAGCCGTCATCCAGAAAACGTGAGATGGAATCCAGAGTGGTATTGTCCTCAATCAGTGACAGGGTTTCGAACAGAATAAGGTCCGGTGGTGACTGACGGAGAATGGGGTGGAGCAAATTCAGGGTTTGACGGTGTTCCTCCGTCGCAATCTCTCCACCAATACTAAAGGCAATAGCAACAGAATTCTCAGCGCCAGCCTCTGCGCGTACTTTCCTCGGCAGGCGAAGCGCGTCACGGGTCATGTCAAGCCAGTTTACCGGAGATGGTTCGTGCAAATCGAAGTTTGCGGTATACCCGGGCACATCAAGAATTGCGTAGGTATTAGTGGTAATGATGTCGGCACCCGCGCTGATATAGGATCGATGCACATCCCGAACGACATCTGGAGAGCTGTAGAGTGCATCAAAGCCCCAGTGCAGATCGTCGCTGAGTTCGAAGCCACTGGCCTGTTGGCGTTGCAGTTCGGTCCCGATAGCGCCATCGAGAATGATGCACTGGTCCGCGGCAAGTTTATCTTGAAGATGCTGGTAGGGGCTCATCTATTCGGTTTCAGACGGGTGGGGTCGCCATTAAACGACAGGACCGCGTTTCGATCAAGATTCTGATACCCTCGCCGCATAAAGCGAATGGGTATATGCGCGAGGTGCGAACGAGATGAATATAGTAATTATTGGCGCCGGAGCGATGGGGTGCGTCTATGCCGGGCTTTTAGCTGAAGCCGGCCACAAGATCGATGTGGTTGATGTCTGGCGGGAACACGTCGATACCATCAATGCCAGCGGTCTCAAACTTACAGGTGCAAGTGGTGATCGCGTCGTCACGGGTATATCGGCCCATACGGAAACCGATGGGCTCGATAACGCGGATCTCGTGGTGATTGCGACCAAGGCATCATCCGTTGGAGATGCTGCTCGAGCGGCGCAGAAGATCAGTCACGAGAACTCTCTCATCTTGACAATTCAAAACGGACTTGGTGCCGGAGAACGTATTCAGCAGTTTATTGACGGCAGCAACATCCTGCTCGGCGTTGCCGGTGGATTCGGAGCCTCGATTGAAGCTCCGGGACACGCTCACCACAACGGCATGCAGCTGATCAGAATTGGAGAACTTAACGGCGGTTTTTCAGCCCGCGTGCAGTCGGTTGCTGACGTCTGGCAACGGGCCGGTTTTAATGTGAAAGCTTACGATGACATAAACCAGCTGATCTGGGAAAAATTCGTCTGTAATGTCGCCTTCAGCGGATCGTGCACCGTACTAAACCTGACTCTCGGAGAGGTCATGTCCACTCCGGAAGCGTGGAAGATTGCTCTGGAGTGTGCCTGCGAGGCTTATCGGGCCGGGCGCGCGGAGGGTGTTCGTTTTGATTTCGATGATGTATCCCGGTATGTGCTGGAATTCGGCGGACGCATGCCGGATGCCCGACCATCGATGTTGCAGGATCACATGGCAGGGCGTCGATCCGAAATTGACGCGATCAACGGAATGGTTCCCGTCGTATCCGCGCGACATGGACTTGATGCGCCTTACAATGCGGTGATCAGCGCTGTTGTGCGGGCGCGCGAAAGAGCGTTTTGAAGAGCAAACCTAAAATCGGGACCGGCACAAACAGGTTATTTGTGCCGGCCCGGTTTCTTGGAGAGGGTTGTGGATCAGGCCAGTTGGAGTGACCGACGGCTGAGATATCGCTGGGCCATGCAGGCGCAGTTCAATCCGATGAGGAGGCAAAAAATCACCATCCCGATCGTTGACTGAAAGACAAATTGCTGAGTCAGTTCAGTTCATACGCTGATCGCTTCCGGACTGTTGTTGGCAAAACCGAGTGCAGCGTGGGGAGTGCGAATGAAATGGGTCAACGCGAACTCGCGAAACTTTACAGTTTGCTGACCTGCATAGAGGATTTTTCGAGCCAATCCGGGTGCGGTTCTGCACCCCATCCCGGTGCATCAGTTACAGTCACATGTCCGTCCTGAATTGCGTAGGGGTCTTCAATAAACAATCCGTATTGCCAGGGATAGTAATCCGCTTCCTCAATAGAGAATTCAAGATACTTTCCGGCGTTTGGAATAGATCGCAAAAAGTGCATTGTGAACAGAGTCACCATCGATAAATTCGCACAATGTGGGGTGACAGGAATGCCGGCCGCTTCGGCCATTTTCGCAACACGGAGCGTGCGGTGAATACCACCCAGATAGCAGATATCCGGTTGAACGATATCTACCACTTTGTCCTGTATCATCCTTCGCCAGTTCTGCAGCTCGCAATCCTGTTCTCCCCCGGTGACATCGATGTTCAGACTTTCAGTAACCTGTTTGGTCTGTCCATACTCCCAGTAAGGGCACGGCTCCTCGAAATGGGAAACACCGTTTTTTTCAAGCAATTGGCCGATTTCGATTGCCTTCTCCGGGCTAAAACCGGAATTTGCATCCACCAGAAGACTGATTTCGGTGCCCAGTCCGGCGTAAAGCGTCTCGATTATTTTTTCGCTGCGTCCCGGCCACTCATCGATATCATGGCCACACTCAGAGCCAATTCTGAACTTGAAGGCATCAAATCCTTTGCGGTCGCGCAACTGACGGAAACGCAGTAACTCATCATCAGGTGTGATATCCCGTTTCATCGATGATGCGTAAGCCCGCACCGGACCGGGTGTTCCACCCAATAAAGTGCAAACCGGTTTTTGCGCGGTGCGACCTCGCAGGTCCCAGATTGCCGTATCGAGTCCGGCCATCGCGCGGCGCAGGTAGGATCCCGGAAACTTATGTTCACGTTCAGTGATCAGATCCAGCAAACCGTCCAGATCGCCGGTTTGTGATCCAAGCGCGTAGGGAGCCACCTGGCGGTGCACAACCTGCGCAGTAATATCGGCGTGATAGGGCGCTACCTGACCCCACCCATATTCCCCCGATTCCGAAGTGACGCGAACGAAACAGACAAACTCATTGCTAAAGGTATCGATTTGTGTAATTTTCATGGAAACTCCGGCGCCATGGCGAGAAATGATCGCGCGCTAAATTGTACGGCCTGAATCTTGTTTTCGGGCAGTGTATTGTCTACCACCGCAAGCATGGTACAACTGTCGAACTATCGCAACAGTGCGGAGCCGCGCCACCCAGTGTGGGATAGTGGCGTAAACCTGGACAAACTGTGCGGTTACAGCAGTCCATACCGTATTGGGGAACTTAAACACGCTGACAAAAACCGGAATTGAAAACAGGCCATTTAAATGTTTGACCGACTATTCAAAAAAACGAACTCCACAATCGATACTGGCAACGACGAGAGTTATGACGCGTTCGCCTATTTTCGGGATCATTTAATTTTTCGAGCGGAGCACCACAAAACAGAATACTCCGCGAATCAGCCGTTTCCTCATGTCGTTATGGATGATTTTCTGCCAGAGCACCTGGCACAGAGGGTACTGGACCGCTTTCCTACTCCTGAATTTGAGGGATACGAACAGCCGGACAATGAGCATCAGGTCAACAAACTCGGACGTTTGCAGGCCAGTCAGTTCAAGGGCGTCGATGAATGGTTAAGAAATACGGTACATCATTTCAATTCCGTCGCTTTTATCAACTTTTTACAGCTTCTGACCGGAATTTCAGGACTGATACCTGATCCATACTTTAACGGAGGGGCATTTCACCAGATTCTGCCGGGTGGCAAGCTTGATGTTCATGCGGATTTTAATGTCGATGTAGAGCGCCTGCTGCGCCGGCGGATTAACGTGCTGGTGTATTTCAACAAAGACTGGAACGACGACTACAAAGGCAATCTGGAATTGTGGGATCGTGACCTTAGTGCCTGCCAACAATCAATTGCACCCCTGTTTAATCGGGCAGTTATCTTCAATACAACATCCGATTCCTATCACGGGCACCCGGAGATACTCTGCTGTCCATCGGGCACAACGCGAAAGTCACTCGCGTTCTACTACTACACTGCTGACGAAGATGTGTTCAAAGATCAGTTTGCTCACAATACATTGTGGCGGGAAACCTAGAATTTCAGCTGTTTTGGCCGAAATTACATGGTATCCCATACTGTCATTTAGACAGCGATTCCTATACACTCCGCGCCGCTGCTTTCGGCAGTAGTGTGGAACAAGGATTTCGAATCCATCAAGCCCGCGTTCTTTGATTCCTGAGGACGCATTCACCCGTAAATCAAATCGAAAAGAGCCTTTCTATGTCTGACAAGGTTGTCACCCAGTTTGATCAGTTATCGCTGATGAAGCCCATTCTTAAGGCTCTCGATTCCGTTGGATACGAGTCGCCCACTCCCATACAAGCCAAAACCATACCGCATCTGCTCAAAGGCCGGGATCTGATCGGCATGGCCCAGACCGGAACCGGAAAGACGGCGGCGTTTGCACTACCCATTCTGAACACGCTTGATTGTCGACAACGAACGCCTCAGGTGCTGGTGCTGACACCTACTCGTGAACTCGCTCTGCAGGTCGCTGAAGCGTTTAAAACCTATGCGGCGCATATAGGTGGATTCAGCGTGCTGCCGATTTACGGCGGTCAGGAGTATCGAGGGCAAATCAGGGCGCTGAAGCGCGGTATTCAGGTGGTCGTGGGCACGCCCGGTCGGGTTATGGATCATATGAAGCGCAACACCCTCAAGCTGGGTGGGTTGAAAACACTCGTGCTTGATGAAGCTGATGAAATGCTGCGCATGGGATTTATAGAAGATGTTGAATGGATACTCAGCCAGACTCCGGTTGATCGACAGGTTGCGTTGTTTTCAGCGACAATGCCAACACCGGTCAAGAAAATTGCTGAACAGCATTTGCGAAACCCGATTGAAGTCACGACCCGTGTCAAAACGGTGGCCGCAGACACTATTCGCCAGCGGTACTGGTCTGTCCAGGGTCAGCACAAGCTCGATACTCTGACCCGTATTCTGGAAGCTGAGCCCTTTGACGCGATGATCATTTTTGTCAGAACCAAGAGAGCCAGTACCGAGCTGGCGGATAAACTGGAAGCGAGGGGCTACGGTGCTGCAGCACTGAATGGGGACATTGCTCAGGGTCAGCGCGAGCAGGTGCTTCGATCTTTGCGTAATGGAAAGATCGATATTCTTGTGGCCACAGATGTCGCTGCCCGTGGACTGGATGTGGATCGAATCAGTCACGTTCTAAACTACGATATCCCACACGACCCCGAGGCCTACATTCATCGAATTGGACGCACAGGGCGTGCAGGTCGTCGGGGAGAAGCTATTCTGTTTGTTGCGCCGCGTGAGAAGCGGATGCTCGCGTCAATAGAGCGATCAACCGGTGCGCCGATTAAGCCGCTATCGCTGCCATCGAATGATCGGATAAACGAACGTCGAATCGAGCGATTTAAACAGAATATTCGTGACAATCTGGAAGAGAAAAACCTGGCGCTTTTTAAGGAACTGCTCAGCGAACTGCAAACGGAGTGTGACGATGTTGATATGCTGGACATTGCGGCGGCGCTTGCAAACCAGCTGCAGGGTGATGCCCCTTTTTTACTTGCGAAAGACAGTAAGGAACGGCAGCACGCGGACGTTGTTCGAGTTGCCGCAAGACGGAGTCCGTCACCAGGTCGGTCCAACGCACGTGAAAAATCAAGAACAGGCGCGAAGGTCAGGCGAGAGCAGACTCAGGCAGGGCGTGCATCCGCCCAACGGAAACGGAGCGGCAGCGCAATGTGTCGATACCGTCTCGAAGTAGGGCGGTCGCACGATGTCCGCCCATCACAGATCGTGGGCGCTATCGCCAATGAGTGCGGACTGGGATCCGGCTACATTGGCAAAATCGAAATACACGAGAATCACAGCACCGTTGATCTGCCGGAAGGTATGCCAAGAGCGCTGTTCAAGAAACTCAAAAAGGCCTGGGTGTCCGGTCAGAGGCTGCAAATCCGGCGTCTCGCGCAGAGCTGAAGTTCTAAGCCCCGTATAGCCAGTTGCGCGGATTCGTTACTGCAGGTCTGAAGTAACAAATCATTCGCATCGCGCCGGATTCACTCTCGATATTCTCCCAGGGTGCCACGCCGTGGAGCATCATTCGATGTACCACGAAGGCTTCTCCCGGTTTTGCATGCACTTCCACTCTGCTGCAGTTGTCGAAGATTCTGCGTCTGAGCGATTGATAGAAATCGGTAATATCCTGACTGCCCCAGTTTTCCGGATCGGTGTCGCCAAACAACTGGCGCAGACTGTCTCTGATTAGATGATGGGATCCCTCCCAAAGAACGAACGGTGCGGCATGTTCTGGAAACAGATTCATCGGAATGCCAAGAATATATGCGTGCATTTCTTTCAGATATCGTCTTCTTTTATCGCCAACCGGAAGTAATCCATCAAGGTGTGCCGCATCGCGATTGCGGCGATAACGATTTGCCGCTTCGGACTCGGTTGGGGAAGGTTTGGGATACCCCGGGTAACACACAGACAGCTGCCCGTTATCCAGTTCGATGGTCGATTGCAGTCCGATTTGCTGAATAAATTCAGTTGCGTCACACTGCAGTGCATCGGTGCTTTCTACAGAGCCGTCGGTGCGGTTCGGCAATACGTTAACACCGGCAAACCACGTGTTGCCATATCGAAACCACTCCTTATTTTCGGGAGCATGGAGAACGCGATTTGCGAAAGGACAAATCTGATGGACCCAATTCAGAAGGCGAGTATCGGTTCCAAACTGCGTCCAGCCCTTATTGAGATATTCGCGTTCGTGATTTACCACCCGTGTACTCGCTTTAAAAAGGGTAGTTCAACTGTGTTGGGTTTACGTTGGGCTGGCAAGGTTATTTGCGGAGTTAAGTTTCAGCTGTTTGCCACTCGTTTTGATTTTGTGAAGGACCTGTGAACTGACACTATACCGGTAATTTAGAACAATTTCGTGGCGAAGAACGTGGCGACAAAAGTCTCTGCAGATTTTAGATTGTAAATCAGTTTTGAGCTTCAGTAGATCGGGAACCGTGCGCACAATTCGCCGACCCGCCCGCACAGGTGGTTCTTGTCGACCAAATTCTGATTGCTCAATGCTGTCGCGACATGTGAAATAATTTCGGCAATATGACTGAATTCGTCTTTGCCAAAACCCCGCGTCGTTGCCGCAGCCGAACCCAGACGAAGACCGGTCCAGGATGACGGCGCCCCGATGTTCCCGGGAACCGGATTTTTGTTGGTGGTAATGTTGATCGACTCGAGTGCATCCTGAACCTGCTGACCGGACAGACCGAGCGGCTCAAAATCCAACAGAACCATGTGGGTGTCTGTTCCATCGGTAATCACTTTGAGGCCACGGTGTTGTAACTCTGCTGCCAGTGATTGGGCATTTGCGACAACGCGGGCGGTGTAGTTTCGAAAAGCCGGATCCAACGCTTCACCGAGGCACACGGCCTTGGCGGCCAGTATCTGCGTATGCAAACTCCCCTGTACCCCTGGAAAAATTGCCGACTGCAGTTTTTTAGACCATACCGGATCTTTTGAAAGAATCAGTCCGCCCCTTGGACCACGCAGAGTCTTTGTCGTAGTACAGGTAACAATATCAGCGTGTGGCAGAGGTGAGTCGAGTTGCTGTCCAGCCACCAGACCTGCGATATGGGCCATGTCGACCAAAAATAATGCGTCATATCTTTTTGCGATTGCCGCAAGACGCGCAAAGTCGAGTCGACGTGGATACGCGGAACCGCCAGCGATCAAAAGGCGTGGTCTGAAGTTATCGGCGAGACGCTCAACTTCATTGTAGTCGACCAATCCGCTGTCCGCATTCACACCGTAGTGGTGCGCATTAAACCACCGTCCCGACTGGTTAGGCGCCGCACCGTGACTGAGGTGTCCTCCGGCGGCAAGTTCCATACTAAGCACAGAATCACCGGGTTTTAGCAGCGCAAAAAATACAGCCTGGTTAGCCTGAGTACCCGAATGAGGCTGCACGTTAGCGTATTCGCAGTTAAAGAGTGCCTTTGCCCGATCAATAGCGGCCTGCTCACAGATATCGGCGTATTTTCCACCTCCATGAAAACGATTGCCGGGGTAGCCTTCCAGAGTTTTGTTCGTAATTTCATGTCCAAGAGCGTCCAGTACGGCCCTGCTCACCATGTTTTCGGACGCAATCAGTTCGATTTGATCCTGCTGGCGTTTTGATTCGGATACGAGTGCTTCGGCAACTAATGGGTCCGATGCGCTGAGTGGGCGGGTAAAGTAAGGCAGGTCTGAATCTTCGGACATGTAAGAGGTGATTGAATGGTTGCGAACGACAAAAGGATCAGTGTGGTATTCTGCCTCAGAAAAGCCGAATCAGTAACGTACTCTGTGCCAAAAACTATACCTTCTACCGTTTGGAACCCATAATGCTCGCCGAAATTTTCAGCCGTGAATTTGCAAAAAGAACAGTATTGTTCACGATTCTGATCTTTGGTTGCTTGCAATGTACGTGGGCGGATTCCAGGGCAAAATTTTTGACCGCGAGCGAACCGGTATTGAGCAATCCCCACGACCTCAAACTCGGGGCTAAAGGCAAATCACTATTTGTTACAGATACGAATAATAATCGAATTGTAATTCTTGATCCGCTTACTCTCACTTACCAGAGTGAGTTCGGTCAGGACTATCTCCAACACCCCCATGATCTTGATTTTGATGCCAAAGGTCGGGCTTATGTTGCGGACACCGGCAATGATCGTGTGCTGATATTCAACCTGAGCGGGATTTCTACCGGTATTGAAGGTGAACTCAGTGAAAGAATAAAAGGTCCGGAAGGTGTGTTGGTGCATCCGAACGGACGATTGTATGTAACCGGAAGAGATTCGGCTAACCTTGTTTCGTTTGCGGACGGCGAGGTGGTTGACGAGTTGCTCGGTCTTTCATCTCCACAGGATGTGGAGATGGCTCACGACAATAATATCTGGGTCGCCGATTCAGGAAATAATCGTATGTTGCTGTTAACGCCAGACCTTGAAATTATTGCTGAGTTGCGAGGCTCACCATTTGATTTTGAGGGCGCGGGATATCAGGACACGCTGCGTACCGGGACACTGGTGGTCGCCGATACGAATAATCACTCAATAAAATTGATCGACCGTGAGGATCGACTGATCCTGCGCATTGGTCAGGGGCAATCCGGGCTTGGTGAAGGTGTTTTTAGTTTTCCTGAAGGAGTCGAAGTCAGAAACCAGCTTTTATGGATATCGGATTCAGCAAACAACAGGGTGGTGAAATACCGTTTGCACTAAGCGCTCATTCCAGCGCGTTCTTGTACCCATAATTCTATGCATCATTGGCGCAGGTCGTTCTCGAGTGCAAAGTCTGTTTTCTTCACATGGATACTACATGGCACTCGACGGAACAGAACAATGTGTTTGAAGATCGCAGCTGCAAGACCGGATAGCGGCGCTACACGGCAACTTGAGCTGATCTCATAATCGGGTCGGATTCACAGTTGCATAAAACCGCAGAAGGTTGAGCCTGCAGTGATTCAGGAGAGTCGTTCTGCAAAGATTTCGTCTCAGCCATGACTAAGGTCATGCAATCTGGACTGTTTTGATTTGAACGAGACCCGGCGGATTGTGAGTGGTAACCGCTCATTCCGGGTTCTTTGCCCGATCTGCTTTCCGTCGGGATCAGGAGCCCGATTAACTAAATTTCGAATTATCTGATCTCGGGTTGCCCAGCTTACGGTTCAGAACGCGCAATGTGGATTGCATGCCGTCGAGATCTGGATAGCATCCCTGTAGCCAACGACTTCCTGCGCCGGTAAATGCGGTTCTGGAATGCAGTACGCGAGTGTTGTCCACAACAAAACATTCTCCCGGATTAAGTTTAAAGGACAGGAAGTTGTTTAGGTTGTACAGTATCCGTTCGAACCGTTTCATGGCCTCGTAGTAGTCGGGGATCAGATCCGCAGGTACGTTTACAACCGCCGAAATGGACCTGTTGTTGTAGCGCACGGCTTTAAGCACGCCTTCGGGCGAGAGCTCGAGTATTGGGCGGGTCGACTTAAGGTGGACATCATCCGCGCCAGCGTATTCAAAACAGGCGCTGAACCCACTTAAGAGTTTGAAACTTTCAGGCCATCGCTGCTGCAATTCCCGGGCAGCGTTAAAACCATCGACCACTATAGACTCGCCACCGTCAGCGGAGTTCTCGAGACAGTGGAGAATTTGCATAGTGGGTAGCGGGTCCCGGTAGGGGTTGTCGGTATGAGGCGGCAGTGCCATTCCGGTGTAAGCCAGATTAATCGGTTTAACTTCATTTCTGACTTCGAACCATTTGCCGTAATTGGTTTCTCGGACATATCCGAACAGCGCGGCTATCTTAAGAATATCACCCGATTCTGTCGGCGCATTGCAGAGCCGGCCAATTCCATACTGTTGAATGTCGAGCAACCAATTCCTGAGCGACTCTTCGCTATTGCAGACATCATGCCAGTCCGGGTTATGCAGAGCTAGTTCGGACTGCTCGCCCCACAGTGCAATGTGCTCGGCGATCAATCCTGACTGATGGGTTTGATGTTCGTTGAAAATTTTCTCGAGCCAGCCTATGCGGAAGCGGGCAACAAGTTTTTCAGGCTTAAAGACAACCTCCAGCCACTCGCCAACAACTTTGGACGCCGAAGATATACAAATGTCCTCAGGCAAATCCGTCAGAGAAATCAGCCGTTGTCCGTTCTGTGGTGAACGTGTGCTGTCATCGTGAGAATTATCACGTAACCAGATGGCGTGCAACACCATTGGTCCGGTCCGGTTTGTATCCAAAACCAGCGTTTTTCCATCTTCAGAGACGATACAGGAACTCATAGTTTGATTAGCTTGCTGATACTTTAGTTGCCATGTCACGGTTTAGAAGTTCATAAATCGCGACCCTTATGCCCGGATTTTTCTTTTGCAGTTGCTTAAAGGTGTCACTTTCCCAATAGACATAATTCCCACCGGTTTGGAGCGTGGTGGTAGCACTGGCATTTTGATTGAGAAAAAACGCAACTTCACCGATAAATATGCCCGGGTCGAGGGGGAATTCCCTGTTTTGTTTACTGACAACTGTGGTGCCGTCCAGAATGTAGAACAATCTCTCGACAGGTTTATCTTCTTCAGTGAGAACAATATTGTCCTGTACCGTGTTCCATGTGGTGACGCCCAACAACTTTCTGAACTCTCCGGGAGAGAGCGTGCTGAACACGTCGTAAAGTCGTTTTTCATCATCGCTCAGATTGAATGTGGTCCGCTCCAGAACAATCTTAACAGTGACCCACAAGTTTGCTGCGCCAAGAATCAGACTCCAGATAATCGGTTCCCATAGCGGCTGGTCGGGGACAAAATAGTAATAGAGGATATACAGTATGGTCGCGACCAGAACGAGTCCGCGAAGCAGCAACTGGTCACTGACAGCAAAAGCCACGACATAAAGGAGACTCGCTATATGGATCAGCACTACTGCGCTGGTAAGGGAATTCAGAATCTGCATAGGGACGGTAGCAGGGCAGTATTATTCTAGTGACTGAGGCGATAATCGCTTCGTTCCGTGAATTCTAGGTAGTTTTATGTCAGGTTCCAAGCATCTGCAGCATTCGAAAAATTCAACCAGTGTCACTGATGCGATCTGCAGTCGACGTTCAGTTCGTGCGTTTCTGCCGCAAACCGTCCCGAGACTTTCTCTCGACCACATCCTCAGAACAGCATCCAGAGCACCCAGCGGCACCAATATGCAGCCCTGGCAGGTACTGGTTGTGCAGGGAGCAGTCAGAGCAAGGCTGATCAAAGCCGTAAGTCTGGCGTACGACAATCCCGATATCATGCCAGCGAGCGCAAGAAAGTACTATCCATCCAAATGGTTCGAACCCTATCGTTCGCGGCGTCGTAAAATTGGCTGGGATCTGTACGGGTTGCTGGGTATCGAGAAGGGTGACAGGGAGCGTATGCATGCCCAGCACAAACGCAACTTTCAGTTTTTTGATGCACCCGTCGGGCTTATTTTTACCGTCCATCAGGAACTTGAGACCGGCAGCTGGCTCGACTATGGCATGTTTCTGCAGAACATCATGCTGCTGGCAAGAGAGCACGGCCTGCACACGTGTCCGCAGGCTGCCTGGGCAGACTACGACGCAATTATTCGTACCGTATTACCCCTGAATGATCAACACGTTGTCGTATGCGGTATGGCTATGGGTTATGTGGACCATTCTGCGATTGAGAACACACTTGAAACAGAGCGCGAAGATATGGGGACCTGGACTCGGTTTTTCGATGAATCGGAAGCGCCAGAAAAACAGGCAGCAGAAACGTTATCGCGGTAGGCGCATTGTGGTATTGTTAAGGTCCCACTAACCCATTATCAGGAGGTGATCATATGTCTAGTGTTTTGAACATGGGCGGATCCGTCCTGATCGCTGATCACCTCGCCTAACCGCAAGCTGAGATTCGATCAAATCGGCTGGACCGTCCAGCCAAAACGCGAGGGCTGCCGACGGCAGCCCTTTTTTATGTGTCGAATCTATAATCTGACGAATATTCAGTGTGTCTGATCAAATTCTGCGAATCGTCAGCCGGCGCGATTGTCGACCAGATCGGTAACCACTGCGGGTTCAGCAAGCGTGCTGGTGTCACCCAGACTGTCCAGTTCACCGGCGGCAATCTTGCGTAGAATCCTCCGCATTATTTTGCCTGAACGGGTTTTAGGAAGCCCCGGCGCCCACTGAATCACGTCAGGCTTGGCGATCGGGCCGATTTCGGTTCTCACGGTATTCACCAAATCGGCCTTTAGTTCTTCGGATGGCGTGACGCCTGCCATCAAAGTGACGTAGGCGTATATTCCCTGACCCTTGATGTCATGGGGAAATCCGACCACGGCGGCTTCCGCCACTGCCTCGTGCAATACCAGAGCACTCTCCACTTCTGCAGTACCCATTCGATGCCCCGAAACGTTGATGACATCATCAACTCGCCCGGTAATCCAGTAGTACCCATCTTCATCACGTCGCGCGCCGTCGCCGGTTGTGTAGCGTCCGGGGTACATCTTGAAATACGTTTCAATAAACCGGTCGTGATCGCCGTACACCGTTCTCATTTGACCAGGCCAGGAGTGTTTGATCACCAGATTCCCTGATGTCGCGCCCTTGAGTTCGTTGCCGTCGGCATCAAGAAGTGCGGGCTGGATGCCGAAGAAAGGAAGAGTGGCTGAGCCGGGTTTAAGATCGGTAGCCCCGGGAAGAGGCGTGATTAAAATACCGCCTGTTTCTGTCTGCCACCAGGTATCAACAATTGGACAACGCGCTTCGCCAACCGTGTGGTAGTACCATTCCCACGCCTCCGGGTTGATGGGTTCACCAACGGATCCGAGCAGACGCAGACTGCTGCGATCAGTCTTCCTGACAAATTCATCGCCCTGGCCCATAAGGGCACGAAGGGCCGTTGGTGCTGTGTAGAAAATATTGACCTTGTGTTTTTCAACAACCCGCCAGAAGCGACTTGCGTCAGGGTAGGTTGGTACACCTTCAAACATTAAAGTTGTTGCGCCATTCGCGAGAGGTCCATAGACGATATACGAGTGACCTGTTACCCAACCCACATCGGCTGTGCACCAATACATGTCACCATCGTGGTAGTCGAATACGTACTTGTGTGTCATCGCCGCATAAAGCAGATATCCACCCGTTGTGTGCAGAACGCCTTTCGGTTTGCCGGTCGAGCCGGAGGTATAGAGGATAAACAGCGGATCCTCGGAATCCATATGTTCCGGCGGACAGTCCGATGAGGCTTCTTCCATGGCTTCGTGATACCACACGTCCCTCTCGGAGTTGCTGCGGACGTCATTGCCGGTGCGTCTTACGACGATGGTGGTGTGGACGTTTGGACAACCCTCAAGTGCAGACTCAACATTATTTTTCAGCGGTACGTTTTTGCCGCCACGTGGCCCTTCATCGGCGGTTATGACCACTTTGCAGTCTGAGTCCAGAATCCGATCGCGCAGCGCTTCAGGTGAAAAGCCGCCGAAGACAATTGAGTGAATTGCCCCAATTCGCGCGCAAGCCAGCATTGCCACGGTCGCCTCAGGGATCATCGGCATATAAATCGAAACCCGATCGCCTTTAGAGACTCCTCGAGACTTCATAACGTTGGCAAACCGACAGACCAGATCGTAGAGCTCCTGGTATGAAATTGATTTGTCATCAGTGGGCTCATCACCCTCCCAGACGATAGCGGTCTGGTCTCCGCGTGCGTCGAGGTGTCTGTCAACACAGTTGTAGCACACATTCGTCGTTGCGCCTTCAAACCACTTTATGTTGGCACCGTGGAAATCTTCCGACACCACATTACTCCAGGGCTTGAACCAGTCTACAAACTCTTCTGCCTGGTGTGCCCAGAACTCACTCGGGTTGGTTATGGACTGTTGATACATCTCGAGATATCGAGTCCTGTCAATATGGGCCCGACCTTCAGCGTCACTGCTGACAGCATAGGTTTTGTCTGTACTCATAGTTGTAACCTCAACATAGTGACCGGAAACCGGTGGTGCGGCCGGGTTCCGATTGATTGTTTTCCCGCCACTGCGGTCCGATGCGCGTCCTTGCAGCGTAAAAGATATGCTCTGCGCAGAGATATTAACCTAGATTGCCAGATACTCTTTTCTAAGATCCTCATTGTCGAGAACTTCCTGCGCTGTACCGTCAAATACAACCTGTCCCATGTCGAGAATCAGTGCACGGTCGGCCAGATTCAGTGCTGCGATCGCGTTCTGTTCGACAATGATTGTGGTCATACCCAGTTTCTTGATCTGTTCCAGAGTTTTTTCGATTTCCTGAACGATGACCGGCGCCAGACCTTCATAGGGCTCATCCAGCAACAACAGTTTGACATCGCGCATCAGTGCTCGCGCGACTGCAAGCATTTGTTGCTCACCACCGGACAAAGTCACGCCGTCCTGTTTTCTGCGCTCGGCGAGTCGCGGAAACAGTTCGTATACACGCTCCGGCGACCAGCCGATGGGGGGAGCAATTTGTGCGAGCTGAAGATTTTCTTCGACAGTCAGGCCCTGGATAATGCGCCGATCTTCCGGAACAAGTCCCAAACCATTTTGTGCAGCCTCATGGGATTTCATCTCATGCAGCGGCTTGTGATCGAGCCAGATCTCACCATGGCGAAGTTCCGGATCGTCCACCCTTGCAAGAGTTCGCAGGGTGGATGTTTTGCCCGCGCCGTTGCGACCCAGCAGAGCCACGATCTCACCTTCCCGAACGTCGAAGCTGACACCCTGCACGATGTAGCTCTCGCCGTAATACGAGTGTATGTCCCACACTGAAAAATAAGCAGGCTGACCGCCCTGAGATTTTTGTGGTTTTACTCCGGGCGCGGAATGCGAGTGATCAGTGTGCTCATTCATGTCGATGGATTGATCTGGCTCGACAGGGGTTGTGGTGTCATTCACAGGTGAGCTCCTCCCAGGTACGCATCCTGGACTTTTTGATTGCCTTTGATTTCGCTGGGTAGACCCTCGGCGATGACTCCGCCTTGCGCCAGCACTGATATCTTACTGGCAAGAGAAAACACCACATGCATATCATGTTCGATGACCACCATGGTCAATCCTCTTTCAGATATCTTTTTCAGCAAATCAATAGTGTTGTTGGTGTCTGCCCGAGCCATTCCTGCAGTCGGTTCATCCAGAAGCAGCAGTTTGGGATTCTGAATCAGGCACATTGCCAGTTCGAGTCTGCGCTTGTCGCCGCGTGATAGCTGGCTGGCCAGTAAATCAGCGTTGCCACTCAGGCCAACGTCGCTCAGGCTGTTCATGGCCTCTTCCCTGATCTCAGTTTCGGTTTGAACAGAGGACCAGGGATCAATCCGAAACGAACCGTCACGGTGGGCAAACGCCGGAATCATTACATTTTCGAGCAGCGTCAGCTCACTGAAAATTTCAGGCGTTTGAAAAACCCGACTGACGCCGACCTGATTGATTTCGTGAGGTCGCATTCCAAGCAGGGATTTGCCGTCGAAATCGACCGTGCCGGTATCCGGATCAAGACGCCCTATGAAACAGTTCAGCAGGGTGGACTTGCCGGCCCCGTTTGGACCGATTATGGCGTGCACAGTGCCGGCTTCGACATCAATATTGACATCATCCAGGGCTTTCAGCCCTGCGAAATTTTTGTTGATGTTTCGTACTTTTAATAATGACATTTTAGACAGATCACGATTCAGAAGACGACTTTACAGAGTTTTTTCCGAGCAGGCGCTGTAGCAGTCTTGACACACGGTTAACACCCTCCATCAGTCCGCCAGGTAGAAAGATGACAATAATCATGAACAACGCGCCCAGAGTTAAATGCCACCCCTCACCGACAAACAACCCACTGAGTTTTACGGCAATGTGTTGGAGAAATTCGGGTAAAAATGAAAACGCTTCAAGCAGAATGCCTTCATTAAATGATGAAAAGATGTTCTCAAAATATTTGATAACACCGGCGCCGATCACCGGACCCAGCAGCGTGCCGGTGCCTCCCAGAATCGTCATCAGCACGACCTCACCACTGGCTGTCCATTGCATGCGTTCTGCACCGGCAAGTGGGTCAGTGACGGCCATCAAACCGCCCGCCAGGCCGGCGTACATCCCGGAGATTACAAATGCGGTTAACGCGTAAGGTCGAGTGTTAATACCCGTGTAATTCAATCGATTCTGGTTCGTCTTGACAGCGCGAAGCATCATGCCAAATGGTGATCGAAAGATTCTGACCGAAATGTAGAACATGATGATCAGGATCACGCCACAAAAGTAGTAGCCCGTCCATCCGGACATTGGTATGCCGAAAAGAGTGGTCGTCGGCAGGGCGGCTCCATAGTCGATTCCTGCCAGAGTATCCAGATAACGGGGGTCATTCTGGGTCAGCTGTAAACCGGTTTCGCCATTGGTAATCGGCGTCAACACTGAGTAGGCCAGGTTGTACGACATTTGTGCGAATGCCAGCGTCAGTATCGAAAAATATATTCCTGATCGTCTCAACGACACAAAACCGATGACCAGCGCAAACAATCCACCGATCACCGTTGAGAGAATGACAGCGGGAATGACATTCATAGTAAAGAGTTTGAACGTCCAGACGGCAGTATATGAGCCCACTCCGAGAAACGCGGCATGGCCGAATGAGAGGTACCCGGTCAAACCAAAGAGAATATTGAATCCGATAGCGAAGATGCCAAATATGGCGAATTTCTGCAGTAGGTCGGGGTAACCGCCACCAAGTGGCTTCATGATAATGGGACCGAGAACAACCGCGGCGATGAAGCCGATCATCAACAGCAGGTCGCTTTTACTAAGTCGCAGTAATTTCACAATTTATTCCTCCATTACTCCTCGTCGACCCATAAGTCCTCTGGGGCGGACGAGTAATATCACCACTGCAACGAGATAAATTATGATCTGATCAATGCCGGGTAAGATGGTTTTTACTTCGTTCATCGAAGCGAACGACTGCAAAATTCCTAACAGAAAGCCCGCGGCAACGGCTCCACCCAGACTGCCCATCCCGCCGACAACCACAACAACAAAGCTAAGCACCAGAAAATCCATGCCCATGTGATAGTCCGGGGACAGTATTGGTGTATACATGACGCCGGCAAGTCCGGCCACAATAGCGGCCAATCCAAATACGATTGTGAACCGACGGTCGATATCAATACCAAGAAGACCGACGGTTTCGCGGTCGGCCATTCCTGCGCGGACAACCATGCCGAATGTTGTGAACTGCAAAAATGCGAACACGATTCCAATCACCATCAGCGAAAACAGCAGGTAAACCACTCGCCACCAGGGGTAAACCACAGTGCCCGGATCAAAACCAAGAAAAGCACCAAAGTCCGCCGAGCCGGAGACGATATCGGGTGCAGGTTGCGGTATCGGGTTAGCTCCGAACTGCGCTTTGATGATTTCCTGCACAATGATGGCCAGTCCGAATGTGACCAGTATTTGTTCGGCATGAGGTCTCTTGTAAAAGTGCCGGACCAGTCCGCGCTCCATCGACACGCCTATCAGAAGCATGATGGGAATCGCGACCAGTATCGAAAGCGGCACCGCAAAATCAATCATATGTGTACCAAAGTCCCCCAGCCATGATTCAATATAAGGGGTTCTTATTTCATTCGGGGTGCCCCACGCGGTGAGGTTTTCTTCGTCCAGAACGACTTTTTCAAGGGTAAGGAGTGCCTTCAGTGAAACGACGCAGAACGCGCCGAGCATGAACAGTGCACCGTGTGCAAAATTTACGACGCCCAGGGTGCCAAACACCAATGTAAGGCCCAGTGCGATCAACGCATAAGCACCGCCCTTGTCCAGGCCGTTCAGAATTTGCAGTAGGATGGAATCCAAAACGTACTCCAGTTACGACTAGGTTGAGGAAAGCCATCGGCCCCGAAAAAGTATCGGGGCCGATGGCCAATAGGTAATGTAACCGGTTAGTGGTTAACTATCCGCCGTTGTTGTACGGACCCAGTTCGCCACCCAGCATGGTGTCCGGATATTCGACCTGAGCTCGAGGTGTAACTTCGACAACTTCGAGAACGTCAAATTTGGACTCTGGATTTTCTTTACCTTTCACAACCAGTACGTCTTTAAAGCACTGGTGATCGCCTGCTCGGTACTCCGTCGGACCATTGCCAAGGCCGTCGAATGTGAAGCCCTCAAGAGCTGCACCGACTTCACTCGGCATAAATGTTCCGGCGCGCTGACAGGCGTCTGCGTACAGGATAGCCTGACAGTAGCAGGTGTGCGCGGCCTGGCTGGGCGGGAATCCGTATTTCTGACCGAAGGATTTGACGAATGCTTTGGATCCATCGTCCTGCAGCGACCAGTGCCAGTTGGTGGATCCGAAGATGCCTTTAACGTTTGCACCGGCACCTTGCGCCATCAAACGAGAGTAGAGCGGAACCACAATGGCAAAATCTTTGCCATTGGCCTGTTTGTCACGTAATCCAAACTGAACCGCCTGGGTCAGTGAGTTCACCATGTCTTTGCCATAGTGATTCAATACCAGAACGTCTGCACCGGAGTTCAGTACAGGAGTGATGTACTGAGAGAAGTCACCTGCGCCAAGAGGCGTGCGGACCGCAGCGGATGTCTGCCATCCGAGGTCTTCGGTGTATTTCTTGATGGATCCTTCCTGTGACCAACCCCAGGTGTAGTCAGCGGTCAGGTGATAAGCCACTCGGTCGGTACCGAAATTGTTTTTCAGTACAGGTCCCAGAGCTGCACCCGACATTTCCGTATTGAAGAAGTGACGGAAACCGTTTGCGCGACGGTCTTTACCTGTCGTGTCGTTGGAGTGAGTCAGACCCGCCATGAAAATAACACCGGCTTCCTGACAAAGACCCTGGACGGCAATTGCCACGCCGGATGAGGATCCGCCGGTAATCATTACAGCGCCGTCTTTCTCGATCATGCGCTTGGCTGACGCGCGTGCCGCATCGGACTTGGTCTGGGTATCACCGGTTACGAAGGCCACTTTTTTGCCGTTCACTCCGTTGCCACCAAGGGCTTTTGACGAGAAGGTGTTCAGCATTCCACCGTCACCCCCACCGTTAATGTGTTCTACCGCCAGTTCGTAAGCGCGCAGTTCGTCTGCACCTTCGTCGGCATAAGCGCCGGTCTGTGGCACGTTAAAACCGAGGATGACTTCGCTGCCGGTCGGCTCGTTGGTGTATGCCGCGCCGCTCGCTGTCCTCGAAAAGATCATCGGGGCTGTCAAGCCAGCACCAACGACCGCGCTCGTTTTCATAAAGTCGCGCCGTGTTGTCTTTTTACTCATGGGTTAGTACTCCTAAGAGGTGTTTATGTGAAAAACAAAATTTTAAAAGCAGCGGATCCCGATGCCTTTTAAAATCTGAAAGTGAGACTGCATCAGTTCAGTCAAGTCTGCAATAAGTGATGGAAAATTAATGGTATTATTGTAAATAATTTTGGCATCAGAGCGAATATGTTGTAAATAATTTACAATATTGCGAGTTGATGCCAGTGTAAGTCACAGATTCGTTTATGAAAACAATATTGGGTGCCCGCATTCGGAAACGTCGCAGGGAACTGGATGTTACGCAGGCGAATCTTGCCGATAGAATCGGAATTTCGTCGTCGTACCTGAACCTGATCGAGCACAACAAACGTCGGGTTTCGGGGAAGTTGCTGCATAAAATTGCGCAGGCCCTTAATCTTGATCTGGAGGATCTTGACGGAGCTGTCGAGCGGAGACTGCTGTCGCGGCTCGATGAGATTGCTGATTTGCCGGAGTTTGCTCACATTGGTGTTGAGTCTGAACGCACGGGTGAGTTGATTGGTCGTTATCCGGGATGGGCTCGCGCTGTCGCGGCCCTGGCCCGGTCGGAGCGCGAATCGACAGAGATTGCTCGGGCGCTTGCAGACCGCCTGACGCACGATACGTTTCTGGGCGATTCCGTTCACAAAATCCTCAGTGGAATTGCCTCGGTGCGATCGTCGGGTGAAATACTGGTGCATTTCCCGGACATGGAGACCGAGCAGCGGGATCAGTTTAACCGAATTATTTACGACGAATGTCAAAACCTTACCAGTGTGGGTGAGGCGCTGGCCACGTATTTCGATAAATCTGATGAAGCCGAAAGGGTGTTGACGCCTCAGGATGAAGTGGAAACGTTTTTTGAATCCAGAGCCAATCACTTTGCCGAAATCGAGGCTGCGGCAGATGCCGTCAAGCTGAGTACCGACAGCGCTTATGCTGGTACCCGAAAACAACTTGCTGCAGCGATTGTCGAGCGGGAATTTGGTGACCTGATCAAGTCGCTGCTCGAAAACGGTGCACATTTTGAGACTGAAATAGCCCACACCAAAGCCAGAGAAGCGCTGGTGGAGTACGCAGTAGAAGCCATTCTGGTGCCGATGCAGAGATTCGAATCCGCGGCATTGGAATCCGCATTTGACATAGAATTTCTGGCTGAATCGTTTGCTGTCGAAATGCGGACGATATGTCATCGTCTGACTGCGTTACCGCGCCGACGTGAATTTCCCAGATTCGGCCACTATCTGACCAATGCCGCCGGGACGATTATTTCTATGCGAAGCCTGCAGGGTCTGCTCAGTCCACGTTATGCTGCCGCGTGTCCGCTGTGGGTTCTCTATAGAGCACAACAATCGCCTGAAACCGTGCTGCGACAGCGCGCGCTGTTTCCGTCCGGAAGGCAGTATGTATTCCTGGCTCGAGCTCGACACCGCGGTCAGACCGGATTTGGACAGCCGCGGCACTACGTGACCGATATGCTGGCTTTGACAGAGGAGGACGCCGCAAAGACAGTTTATGCGCCTGCAGACAATGTGCCCGTCGAACGCGTAGGTGCGACTTGCAGAAGTTGCCCCCGGGAGAGCTGCGATCACCGTGTCGCCGATCCTCTCACCGGCTAGAATGAGTCATCAAGACAATGATGTGATTCGCTGTTAGAATATTTTTTCACCCCCCGAAATCAGAACAAATTGCCTGAAAAGAAGCAGATACTGCTCGTGGAGGACGAGCCCAATATTGTGATTTCGCTCAAATTTCTGCTGGAAAATGCCGGCTTTAATGTTGATGTGGAAACCAATGGCAAAGACGCTTTAAATCATATTTTCCAACAGCCGCCCAGTGTACTCGTGCTCGATGTGATGTTGCCTGAACTCGATGGCTTTGAGATCCTCAAAAGGGTTCGAACCGATCCGCGAGTCAACAGACTGCCCGTTTTAATGCTCACTGCCAAAGGTCAACGGGAGGATCAGAAAAACGCGATCGAGTTTGGTGCCGACAAATTTATCACCAAGCCGTTCTCAAATGCCGAGGTTGTCGAAGCGGTTGAATCTCTGGTGTCGATTTGAACAAGACAAAACACCGCGAGAGTGGCAAAGTCGAGGAACTGCTTTCAAGCGGCAAGACACTCGATCGAGCTTTCATTCTGCCGGTAATCGGCCTCATTCTTCTGGTAACCCCTGTCGCTAACATTTTTCGTCTCGAAACGCATGTGGCGGGCGTGCCTTTCGCAGCGCTCTATCTCTTTGTTGTGTGGGGTAGTCTGATCGGAGGTGCGGCGCTGCTGGCCCGAAAGCTTCGACAGTATTCGAGTGATCGTCAGAGTCCTGACGTCAATCTGGACAACAGCGACTAGGTTCAATGCTCTCGGGTGACATACTTCTTGCGGTATCGCTCGGTTATGTGGCCTTGTTATTTGCGATTGCGTTTTACGTTGATCGACTATCGAGAAGGGGGCGCGCCAAATGGTTGCAATCACCTCTGATTTTCACGCTTTCAATCTCGGTGTACTGTACCTCGTGGACTTTCTATGGTGCTGTAGGTTCGGCCGCCCGAAACGGTCTCGAGTTCATCACTATCTATCTCGGTCCTACACTCGTATTTATCGGCTGGTGGTGGCTGCTTCGCAAACTGGTTCGAATCGGTCGGGCGCATCGCGTGACCTCAATTGCTGACCTGATTTCATCCCGCTACGGTAAGAGTGAGAGTCTGGGTGCATTAGTCACCGTGATTGCCCTGATTGCGACGACACCCTACATTGCGCTGCAGCTGCAGTCGGTGACACGGAGTTATCAGGTTATTGTAGGGGATGTAAACGTTTCCGCTACAGCGTTCGCAATCGCTGCGGGAATGGCATTGTTTACTGTTCTTTTTGGCACGCGAAATCTGGATGCGAATGAACGACATCACGGCGTGGTGGCTGCTATCGCCGTGGAAGCAGTCGTCAAACTGGTTGCTTTGCTCGCGGTTGGAATTTTTGTGGTCTACGGTATTGCAGATGGAGTCGGGTCAGTTTTTGAGGGCGTTGACTTCGAAACCGTATACGGCGAGACCAACATTTTCGATGCCCGATGGGTGGCGCTGACGTTTTTAAGTGCGACTGCGATCATTTGCCTACCGAGACAGTTCCAGGTCACCGTTGTTGAAAATGTTGACGAGAACCATCTGGCGACGGCCTCCTGGCTGTTTCCACTCTATCTGTTTGGCATGTGTCTTTTTGTGCTGCCGATTGCAATAGCGGGTCTGAAGTTTTTGCCTGAGGGATCCAACCCTGACCTGTACGTTCTTACGCTGCCGCTATCGCTTGATCGACAGGATCTTGCGTTGCTGGCTTTTCTTGGTGGTTTTTCGTCCGCAACATCGATGGTAATCGTGGCAGCAATTGCAGTATCAACTATGGTGTCGAACCACATTGTAATGCCACTTGCATTGCGTTTGGTCGGCGGCGGCCCTGCCGTTAGTGGAGATCTTCGCAGGTTGTTGCTGATTTCCCGCAGGATCAGTATTGCTGCAGTTCTGGGGCTCGGCTTTTTGTATTTCCAGCGGCGCGGTGGTTCAGATGCACTGGCGGCGATGGGATTGATAGCCTTTGCAGGGGTTGCCCAGTTTATGCCTGGGCTGGTTGGTGGGATATTTTGGCGCGGTGCGACTCGGACGGGTGCGCTTACCGGTCTGGTGGTGGGATTCGGTCTCTGGGCGTACACCCTGTTTCTGCCAAGTTTTGGCGGCGAGTTCATTCTGAGCAAAGATGTTCTCGACAACGGTCTATTCGGTCTTGAAGCATTGAGACCTCAGTCTCTGTTCGGTATGTCCGGCATTGATCCGCTTGTGCATGCATTGCTCTGGAGTCTGGGAAGTAATATTGTGATTTTTATGGTGGTCTCCAGCCTCACAAATCCGGGCGCTCTCGAGAGACTGCAGGGCGCCCTGTTTGTCGATATTTTTCGCAGAGCAGACGAAATGTCCGAGCGATTCGTTCCGGGAAAAGCGACTTCGGAAGATCTTTTTGTGCTTGCTCAGCGCATTATGGGACGTGAAGCGGCTAGGAAACTTTTTGACAAAGCCGCTGAATCACAAGGTGATGTGCAGGGACTGCCGGCACCCAGCGATGCTTTTATCTCGCAATTGGAGCGTGAGTTAGCGGGATCCGTTGGTGCAGCATCGGCACATGCGATGGTCCGACGTGTGACCGGACAGGAAAGTATCAGTATGACAGATCTAATGGAGATTGCTGATGAGACGCAGCGACTGATCGAGACACATCGTCAGCTGTCTGTAAAGTCTGATGAATTGACCCAGACCATGGCACAGCTGCAGGCTGCAAACGATCAGCTTCGGGATCTCGATGCACAGAAAGACGAATTCTTAAGTCAGGTGAGTCATGAGCTCAGAACGCCGATGACGTCTTTGAGATCATTTTCGGAGATTCTGCTGAATACGGAAAATGTATCGATAGAAGACAGAACAAAGTTTCTCAGAATAATTCACGATGAAAGCCATCGTCTGACCCGACTGCTTGATGAAATACTGGATATCAGCCAACTGGAGTCCGGGTTACCCGATGATCCCGTTAGTGAAGTGGATCTGGATCGCGTTATTGAAGCTGCAGTGGACTCTATTTCCGGCGTGATGAAGGAGAATAGAGTGTCGATAAAACGTATTGGACTGCCAGTTCAACGAACCGCTCTGGCCAATGAAGACCGACTCAGGCAGGTACTGATAAATCTGCTGTCAAATTCTCTCAAATACAACCGGGCTGAAAATCCGGAAATTCATGTCCATGCGCATGCCGACATCAACAATGTGTGCATAGATGTGGCTGACAACGGCGGTGGGGTGAAAAGAGCGGATGCAAATCTGGTTTTTGAAAAGTTTCAGCGAGGTGAGCAGGCGCTCGGTGAACAGGGCGCCGGCCTGGGATTGCCGATTAGTCGCGCGATCATGCGTAGCATGGGTGGAGAGCTGCGACTCGAGTTCACCGAGACTGATTCCAGTTTTTTCAGAATCGAAATGCCGCAGTATGTTCAGTGACGTTTATCGATCCAATTCCAAAAGGTAGGTTGCAATCGCCATCAATCGAGACTGCCGTATTGCGCCTTTCTGTCAGGGACCGATCCGCAAAATAGACTGCGTGCTTATTTTTGTGCCAGTTAAACAATTAACATTGCCGGAAGTGGGATAACCATATGCAGTCATCAGGTTTGACATCAGACTATGAGCGCGACGGTTTCGTGTTTCCAATCACTGTCTTTGATGCGGGAGAGGCAGCGCGAATGCGTCAGCAGCTCGAGATAATCGAACAAACTAAATTTGCTGCGTGTCCATCTGAAAATGTTGGTAAGCTGCTTAGAGTCAACGCCCATTATCTGTTTCCGCTTGTGTACGATGCAGCGTCTGATGCACGGGTACTGAACGCGGTGGAATCACTGATCGGACCCAATATTCTGATCTACAGCGCAGAGTTTTTTATCAAGGAACCGGCTACCACCAAGCACGTCAGCTGGCATCAGGATCTGACCTATTGGGGCCTCGGTGAGACCGATGATGAAGTGACGGCCTGGATCGCGTTATCCGATGTGACGACTCAGGCCGGCTGCATGCGTTTTATCCCGGGATCGCACAATCGCGCCATCCAGCCGCATACCGATACATTTGCGGCAGACAATCAGTTATCGCGAGGACAGGAGCTGGCCGTGGAAATTGATGAATCAATTGCGGTCAGTGCCGTGCTCAAGCCGGGTCAGATGTCGTTGCATCACGGAAGGCTGTTTCATGCATCCGGTCCAAACCGGTCAAGTGATCGACGCATCGGTCTGGCAATACGGTATGTGACCCCCGAAGTGCGCCAGCAGGTCGCGGGAGAAGACTACGCTATCCTGGTCAGGGGGACGGATCACAGCGGAAACTGGATCCACGTCAGTTCGCCGAAAGACAACGTGGATCCAAATGATCTGCAACGCTATCGACGCATCCGGGACATACAAAAAATAGCTTTGGCGCAGGGTTTGTCCAATCCGGCATCGATGTACAAAGGCTCATAATCAACGGGTTTCGTTAAGCTGAAACGAATTCGTTGATATAGTTGTTTGTTGTCGCGAATGCGGACGACGTCGTTGGTACCTCGTCCTACACTAGCATGCCATTCCACCGATGTACTCTGTGCCATTCCAGAAAAATGGGCGAACTGGCAGTATTGTAATCGGGTGTATATACTAGCTTTACGTCACTCGGTGGTGACGTGCTACTTGCATAATAACGAACCTGACCGAATGCCAACTACCCCGCAGGTACCCGAAATCTGCCGGATTGGTTGAAATCGAGGAGAAATGATGTGAATTCAGTAATTGGTATCGTCCTGCAAAGGCTTGGCCTGGGGTTAGTGACCCTCTTTGTCGTCTCTGTACTTATTTTTGCCGCAGTAAATGCGCTGCCCGGTGATTTTGCGGAGGCTATACTGGGGCAGGGTGCAACTCCGGAGGCTGTTGCAGCCATTCGAGAAGATCTCGGTCTCAACAAAAATCCTGTATCCCGCTATCTCGACTGGCTCGGTGGCGTACTGACCGGGGATTTTGGGACCAGTTTTGCACAGGCAAACTTTGCATCGTTCGCCGGAGCGGACACCGGTAAGGGTGGAATCGGTTCGGTCGCAGCCCAGCTCGAACCGCGCTTTAAAAATACCCTGTTCCTCGCGGCTGTTGCTGCAATTATCGCGGTTCCAATCTCACTGCTGCTTGGTCTGTTGGCCGCGCTGTATAGAAATTCGGTCTTCGACCGCTTCGTTAACATTGCGACGCTGAGTTCGATTTCGTCTCCGGAGTTTTTTCTGGCCTATATTCTGATTCTTTTTCTTGCGGTACTGAATCCGGTGCTGCCGTCACTTTCGAGTATTTTTCCGGACATGACTTTTGGAGAGCGCCTGGAAAAAACGATGCTGCCGGCACTTACGCTCACGCTTGTTGTAACTGCACACATGATGCGAATGACGCGGGCCGCAATCATCAATCTGCTATCGAGTCCGTATATTGAAATGGCCCGACTCAAAGGCATTAGCCCCTTTCGCGTGATCCTTGTTCATGCCCTGCCAAATGCACTGGCTCCAATCATCAACGTCATCGCACTGAATCTGGCATTTCTGGTTACCGGTGTTGTGGTTGTTGAAGTGGTTTTTGTGTACCCCGGAATCGGCCAGCTTTTTGTTGACAGTGTAAAAATAAGGGATATTCCGGTTGTTCAGGCCTGTTGTCTGATATTCGCGGCGGCTTATATTCTTTTAAACCTGACGGCTGATGTGATGGGCATATTGTCCAATCCGCGGCTGCGACACCCAAAATAAGGAGTCACTGATGAATACATTATTAATGTTGGTGGTTTGGGTTGTCGGTATTTTCGCTGGTGGTTGGGTGCTCCGATTCGTCGGTCAGAAAATCAACTGGCCCAAAGAAAATCTTAATATCTATTTTAGAGATGTCGGTTTGACCGAATCCGCAGGTTTTGTTCTCGGTCTTGTCGCACTTTATTTTGTATTCCAGTTTTACTTCATCGAAAAATCGCAGTTCTTTCGGTGGGCAGTTCAGGGATTCATCATTTTCTCTATCGCTGCGTATATTTTTTGGACCCTCGGTAGACTTATTGGTACTCAAGGTTCGCGAAAGTTGTTTCGGCAGATGCCGCTCACCGCTGCATTCGGTATTCTGGTCATCATTATTTATGCTGTGATGGCTGTATTTGCCGGATCGATTGCGCCGTATGGACAGGAAGAGATTTTTGAGAAGATTAATCTTCTGCCCGGAGGTGACGAAGCCACTGGTGGTGATCCGAGATTTCCACTTGGCACCGATCAGCTCGGCAGGGACCTCCTTTCAAGATTAATTTATGGCGCGCAAAATACAGTTGGTATTGCTTTTGTAACCACGCTGCTGGCGTTCTTTATCGGCACGTCGGTGGGGTTTCTGGCAGCCACACTGGGCGGTTGGGTTGATCAGGTTTCCTCGCGAACGGTTGATGCGCTGATGGCGATTCCTCAATTGATCTTCGCGCTGTTGCTGATGACCATCGCTACGGCCTGGGCCGGGAACAACAAGGCGCTGGTGACCGTATATATGATCGTAATCATTGCGGTACTGGACAGCACCAGAGTGTTCCGACTGGCACGAGCAGTCGGATTGAACATTGTGGTTATGGATTACATCGAAGCTGCCAAACTTCGTGGAGAAAAACTCTCGTACCTGATTTTCAAGGAAATTCTGCCGAATGCGTATGCACCGTTACTGGCTGAATTTGGTTTGCGTTTCTGCTTCGTATTTCTGACTATAGCCGCACTCTCATTCCTGGGGATCGGTATCCAGCCACCTCTGGCCGACTGGGGTACCATGGTTCGTGATTTATCCCAGTTTATTAATTTCGCGCAGTTCAGTCCGTTGACTGCAGCACTGCCTTTAATGGCTGCGGGGGCAATTGCATTGCTAACCGTCGCAGTCAACTTTGTTGTTGACTGGATGCTGCACCGGTCTTCCGGACTTAAGGAGTAATAAAATGAGTGATCAAGAATTACTGGTAAAAGTACGTGATCTCCACATCGAAGGTCGAGCCGATGAAGTCTGGATGCCTATCGTCAACGGCGTCAGCTTTGATTTGCACAAAGGTGAGGTGCTTGGCCTGATCGGAGAATCCGGTGCCGGCAAGTCAACGGTAGGGCTTGCGGCGATGGGGTTTGCCCGCGATGGCTGCCGGATCGCCAGTGGCGACGTCGAATTTGACGGTATCGATCTGGTTCATGCGGACGCCGCGACGAAACGGAGTTTGCTGGGCAAGCGTATTGCGTACGTCGCACAGTCGGCAGCCGCAAGTTTCAACCCGGCGCACAAAATCATTAGTCAGCACACCGAAGCACCCGTGACTCACGGCGTTTATTCACGCAATGAATCCGAGAAGGACGCCATGGATTTGTACGAGCGTCTTCGTTTGCCGAATCCGACGGAAATTGGTTTCAGATATCCCCACCAGGTGTCTGGCGGACAGTTGCAGCGCGCAATGACGGCAATGGCTATGTCTTGTCGTCCGGATCTGATTATTTTTGATGAACCGACAACCGCACTCGATGTAACCACGCAGATCGAAGTGCTGGCAGCCGTTCGGGATATTGTTGAACAGTTCAACACTGCAGCGATTTATATCACGCACGATCTTGCGGTAGTTGCGCAGATGGCGGATAAGATTAAAGTGTTGCTGAAAGGAGATGAGGTCGAAGAGTCTGACACACGCACCATGCTTGCCGATCCAAAGGAGGAGTACACAAAGTCACTGTGGGCGGTGAGAAGTTTTAAACGCGATCAAAAGCCGACCGCCGGCGCTGATGAGGTACCGGTAGTCAGCATCAAAAATGTAGACGCCGCTTATGGTACATCACCGGTGCTGTTTGATGTTTCGTTCGACATTCATGCGGGGAGAACCGTTGCCGTGGTCGGCGAATCGGGTTCGGGCAAGTCCACTGCGGCGCGATGCATCACCGGTTTGCTGCCTCCGACAAAAGGAGTGATCGAGTTCGATGGCAACGCTTTGCCGTCGGACTATCGCGATAGAACGACCGAACAATTGCGACAGGCGCAGATGATCTATCAAATGGCCGATACCGCCTTGAATCCGCGAAAACCTATCGGTGAAATCATTGGCCGTCCGGTCGAGTTTTATCTTGGGCTGAAGGGTGCCCAAAAACGCGAGAGAGTCAATGAGCTTCTCAATCAGATTGAACTGGAGCCAAGCATGTATTTTGATCGGCTTCCCTCAGAATTATCGGGCGGACAGAAGCAGCGCATCGGTATTGCCCGTGCACTGGCTGCCGAACCCAAGTTCATCATTTGTGATGAGGTCACGTCGGCACTTGACCAACTGGTTGCCGAGGGCATTCTGCGGCTGCTGGCCAATCTGCAGGATACGCTGGGACTGGCCTACATGTTCATCACACACGATCTGGCCACAGTTCGTTCGATTGCCGATGAAGTGGTTGTTATGAAGGAGGGGAAAGTTGTAGAAGCGGGTCCCAAAGACCAGATGTTCACGCCTCCGCACCATGCCTACACCGACCTGTTGTTGAGTTCGGTGCCTGAAATGGATCCTGACTGGCTGACGGAACTGCTTGAAAAACGCGGTGTCGAGAATATTGGTGACGCTGCTTCGAGCAAAATGTGACCAAAAAGTAACATTTTTCACGCTGGCCTCACCTATAATGATGCGGTCGCGCCAACTTAAAACGCGAATTAAATTAGAGTAAACACGAGGAAATAACGAAATGAGTATGACTTTTAAACGTCGAGATGTGCTGAAAGCAGGGGCTGCGGCTGCAGCGACAGCAATACTGCCGTCGATGCCTGCATTCGCTGCCAAAAAGGGTGGCCGGCTTCGCGTCGGTACCTCTGGCGCCAATACATCCGACAGTTGGGATGGACGAACCCATTCCGACCTTTACATGCAAATGGCGGCCCATGGTTGCGTCTTTGACTGTCTGACTGAAGTGTCTGCAAGCGGTGAACTTGTGGGCGAACTCGCAGAGAGCTGGGAAGCTTCAGCCGATGCTAAAACGTGGACGTTCAATCTTAGACAGGGCGTCACCTTCCACAACGGTAAAGCATTCGGTGCGGATGATGTTATCGCGTCATTGAATTTGCACGTTGCCGACGGTGCTAAATCTGCCGCCAAGCCGATCGTCGAAGCGATTACCGAGATGAAAAAACTCTCGGACAGCCAGATACAGTTCACGCTGGGTAAAGGCAACGCCGACTTCCCGTTCCTGATGTCAGACTATCACCTGTTAATTTATCCGGCAGGTCAGGTCGAAGAGGCTATTGCCGGTGGTATAGGCACAGGTCTGTATCAGGTTCAGTCATTTGATCCAGGTGTCCGAATGGTGGCAACTCGATACCCGAACCACTACAAGGGCGACGGTGCCGGTCACTTTGATGAAATTGAAATGATCGCGATCAACGATGCCTCCGCACGAATGAATGCGTTGATGACCGGCCAGGTTGATGTGGTAAGTCGTGTCGATTTCAAAACCGAGCCGTTGATCAAGGCTAACCCGAATACCCAGATTTTCGAAGTTACGGGGAATCAGCACTTCTCATTCCCGATGCTGTCCAAAACCGCACCCTATGACGATGTTAACGTTCGTCGTGCAATCAAGCACGGCTTCAACCGTCAGGAACTGGTAGATAAAATTCTCCAGGGACACGGTGCTGTAGGAAACGACCATCCAATTGGTCCGGCAAACCAGTACTATGCCGCTGATCTTCCGCAGACTGAGTATGATCCTGACAAAGCCAAGTTCTATTTGAAAGAAGCCGGGCTTTCGTCACTTGATATCGACCTGTCGGCTGCCGAAGCAGCGTTCCCTGGCGCAGTAAATGCGGCGCAGCTTTTTCAGAATTCCGCTAAAGCCGGTGGAATTAACGTCAACGTGATTCAGGAACCGTCTGATGGATACTGGTCAAACGTCTGGTTGAAGAAATCGTTCTGTGCGTGCTTCTGGTCCGGTCGAGCGACAGAAGACTGGATGTTCTCTACCGCGTACGAAGCCGGTGTTCCGTGGAACGACACGCAGTGGGATCACCCTCGGTTCCAGGAACTGCTCTATGAAGGACGTGCTGAACTCGATAGCAATCGTCGTCGCGAGATTTACTACGACATGCAGAAAATCCTCAATGAAGAGGGTGGCGTGGTTATCCCGGTTTATGCAAACTGGGTGGATGCTTCGTCAACCAAGCTGGCAAATAACGGCAGCATTGGTAATGTCTGGGCGATGGACAACGCGCGAATTGCCGAACGCTGGTGGTTTGCATAACCGCTTGCCGGTTAATCCCAAAAAAGGCGCCCTTAGGGCGCCTTTTTTTGTTTTCATATCTTTGTTGGAAATTTCTGTGAGCGCACCGTGCTATTCGATTTTTGACTCGATTTAAACACGCCGACACTGATCACCGACATTTTGTGATGTTTGACCGTGTTTCTTTACAGAATGCAGACTGGTTTCCTGCACCGCAGTCCTCTATTCTCAACGGGCTTCACGAGTTAATTTAATCCATGAAATCCACCATTCAGATTATCGGTGTGCCCCTCGATCTTGGTGCCTCTCGCCGAGGCACGGATGCCGGGCCTTCGGCCGTTAGAATTGCGGGACTATCGGGCGCGCTAAAGAAGCTCGGTTATATTCTGGAGCGCGAAATCGATATTCCAGTACCCGGGATCGAATCGCGTGATCCTCAACAGGAATCCGCAAAGTACAAAAAAGAAATACTGGCCGTTTGTGAAACTCTCTGTGCGCAAACAGCTCAGGCACTGGCTCGCGATCAGGTGCCACTGATTATCGGTGGCGACCACTCGATCGCGATGGGCACGGTATCCGGAGTTGCACAGCATTTCAGAAAGAGTGATCAGAATATTGGCGTGCTATGGTTTGATGCCCACGGTGACATGAATGAGCCCGATTCATCACCGTCCGGTAATGTCCACGGAATGCCCTTAGCTCATTTGCTGGGAAGAGGTGATTTCGGGTTGGCATCTTTAGGCGGTGTGACACCGGCGATACGGCCTGAGCACGTTGCGCTGGTGGGTATTCGGGATATAGACGAGACCGAACGCAGACTGATCAGAGATTCAGGTATTCATGTGTTTACCATGCGAGATATCGATGAGATTGGTATGGCCGAGGTCTGTCGGCAAGCGCTCAGGGTGGTCACTGACGGCACAGCAGGCTTCCACCTTAGCTTCGATGTGGATGGCTGTGATCCTGAAGTTATGCCCGGTTCCGGAACTCTTGTGCCGGGTGGTGTGACCTTTCGTGAGGCACATCAGCTTCTCGAAAACTGCGCAGAGTCCGGCAAAATGGTGTCAATGGAAGTTGTCGAACTTAATCCGTTTCTGGATCAGGGAAACGTCTCCGCAGAGAGAGCGGTGATGTTGATACAAAGCGCATTTGGGCGCAGCATCCTTTAGACCCTGCTAATCACGATTCGAATATGCGCGTACGTAGTTGTGTAGGGTTAGGCAACTTCTGCAAGGTTGGCTGAAGTTACAGCTTCGTTCAGCGCGACCAAAGTAGCTTTTAGCATTGATGTGACCGTATCCGAACTCGTTGCGACACCAATTTCATTGGTGCCATCAACGTCCAGTTCGACATACGCGATAGCGTCGGCACGCGTTCCGGCAGAGAGTGCATGCTCGGCATAGTTCAGAACCCGAAGTTTGCGCCCGGTGTGGTTTTCCAGTGCCCGGATAAACGCACTCAGTGTCCCGTAAGCCTGACCTGAAATCGATGACTCCTGGTCGTCCTGAAGAATATCGGCGGTGACTGTATCGCCTTGCTCTTCTTTTGTGAGCGAGAAACGAACGAGTTCCATTGGTGTCAGGCTGGACATATATACCTGCTGAAACAACTCCCAGATTTCTTCTGCGGTAAGTTCGCGCTCCTGTTTCTCCGCCAGATTCTGCACCTGTTGACTGAAACGAATCTGCACCCAGCGAGGCAATTCAACGCCATAGTTATTTTGCAGCACGTAAGCAACGCCACCTTTCCCGGACTGGCTGTTAATTCGTACAACGTCCTGATACGTGCGTCCGACATCATTGGGGTCTATTGGCAAATAAGCGATATCCCAGATTCCATCTTCAGGGGCCTCAAGGCACTTCTTGATTGCGTCCTGGTGACTTCCTGAGAACGCTGTAAACACCAGTTCTCCCGCATATGGATGTCGTGGATGCACCGGTAATTCGTTGCATTCGGTTACGCACTGTACAATTTCCGGCATATGCGAGAAGTCCAGTTCGGGATCGACGCCCTGGCTGTAAAGATTCATCGCCATGGTCACGATATCCATATTCCCGGTTCGCTCGCCATTGCCCATCAGCGTTCCTTCGATTCTGTCAGCACCCGCCATGCGTCCCAGCTCCGCGGCGGCGACTGCACACCCTCGGTCGTTGTGAGTATGCAAACTGATTTCAACGTGTTTGCGTGAATCCAGATGGCGACAAAAGTACTCTATTTGGTCAGCAAAAAGGTTCGGTGTGGCCGACTCAACGGTCGCGGGGAGATTCAGAATAACTCTTTGTCCCGATTCCGGCTCCCACACCCGGCACACGGCTTCGCAGATTTCGATCGTATAGTCGGGCTCCGTCTGAGAGAAACTCTCGGGAGAGTACTGAAATGTCCAGTCGGTATCCGGAAAATCTTCTGCATGACGGCGAACGCTCTCGGCGCCTTTGACCGCAATATCCATTATCTCAGCGCGGCTCATTTTGTACGCCTTGTCACGCTGAACCTTACTGGTGGAGTTGTAAACGTGAACGATGGCCTGCTTAATGCCTTCAAGAGATTCGTAGGTTCGGGCGATCAGATGCTCTCTGGCCTGTGTCAGAACCTGAACAATCACATCGTCCGGAATACGATTCTCTTCAATTAACTTGCGGGTGAAATCAAACTCGACCTGCGCAGCCGAAGGGAATCCAATTTCGACTTCCTTGAATCCACATTTCAGCAACATATCCCAGAAACGCATCTTTTTGGCGATCGTCATTGGATCAATCAGCGCCTGATTACCGTCTCGCAGATCGACACTGCACCATGTCGGGGCAGAGGTCATCAAAGTATCCGGCCAGGTTCTGTCTTTCAGTTCAGGCGCGAAACGAAATGAAGGATATTTACGGTAGTCGAAGCGGTTCATCAGATCAGTAGGTCATAACATTTCGGCGGAGTATACCGGCTTGTAACAGCTGTTTGATGCTAAAGTAATCTGATAATTGGCCATAATTAGTGGAAAAAGTTAAAATATAGTGATAATTTAAACAATATAACTAATTGGTCAGATTTTAAGCCGATAAAACAGCTTGGTTACTATGACTCTCGATCGAACCGACCGTGAAATTCTGCGCTGCCTGCAGTCTGATGCCCGTATCAGCAATCTGGAACTGGCGGAGCGTGTCAACCTATCGCCAACACCGTGTGCCAGACGGGTCAAAAAGCTTGAGGACGAGGGTTACATCAAAGGCAGTACCACGATTCTTGATGCGGAAATGCTGGGTCTTAATCTGACGGCATACATAGCGGTCAGTATGGAGCGTCACACTCATGAACAGTTCGAAAAGTTCGAAAAGCGGGTTGTGGAATTTCCAGAAGTGGTCAGCTGCAGTGTGGTGACCGGCCGGGCTGAAGACTATTTGCTGAAGGTAGTCGTCAGGAATATGAAACACTACGAGGAGTTTCTGCTATCGAGGTTGAATCGACTGCCGGGCGTAAGTAATGTGCACACCAGTTTCGAACTGCGCAATATCACGCCGTCAAGAGGCCTGCCGATATCCGGCGATTGAGATCTGACAGAGCGAATCTGAACATTAATAACTTCTGAAGTTGGGGCTGTTTATCCAACATCTCCACCGTTCCGGAAAAACCTGAATTTCCCAATGCTACACAACCCTTTAAAAGGAATCGGGCTGATGCTTTTGTCCGGTTTGTTTTTGACGACAAACGATGGAATATCGAAATGGTTTGTTCCGCATTATCCGACGGCACAAATCCTTTTTGGTGCGTCAATCAATGTTGTGCTCATTATTGTCCTTTATCAGGTCTTCATCCGCAGAAAGCGATTCGCCATTCGTGATTACCGCCTGCATTGTCTTCGAGGCGCGTTGTTCACGATTGCGTCCTTCGCATTTGTAGCCGCCTTGAAATACCTGCCGCTGGCGACTGTTGTCTGTATCGCGTTTGCCGGCCCGCTGTTTATGACCCTGATGGGGAAATTGTTTCTCGGTGAGACCGTTGGCAGATACAGGCTTGCTTCGGTATGTGTGGGATTTGTCGGGGTGGTGTTTATGGTAAATCCCACGGTGTCCCCTCTGCACTGGTCTGTGTTGCTACCGCTTGTCGTTGCTGTTTGTGATGCCGCCAGGGATGTCACCACACGGAAAATGACTGTCAGCGAAGATTCAGTCACTATCGTGATGACAACATCTTTAGTCGTGTGTGCTGTCAGTCTCCTCACAGCCGGTGACCATTGGTCCTGGCCAGATACTCAACATTTACTGTTATTTGTTGGCGCAGGCTTTTTTATGGTTGTCGCCTATTTTCTGATGGTTGAGGCCTATCGTCATGCGCCGACCGTCGTGTTAGCGCCGTTCCGTTATGTGCAGATCATCTGGAGCATTCTTGCCGGCATCGTTGTTTGGAATGAATATCCGCAATGGTGGATCTATATTGGATTGTGTCTGACGGCCGGGTCGGGAATATTCATCGCCTACCGGGAATATGTCACCCGGAATACTCACGGGAACGCCGATACGGGCGCGTAAATTCTAACGTCAGCAGTGGGCAGGCAGTGTCGTTTCAGATTCGGATTCACGATGCACTTATCTGAGAGACCAGCACGAGGTGTTCCATCATGGAAATTGACAGGTGATCTACATTATTCCGTGCGAGCGATCGTAGCCATTGAGGTCGAACTGCAATGCCTGAGGCGTTTGGGGTGCGAATATTTCGATTTTTAGGGGATAACACGGTGTGGCATCATCTGAATGTGAGCTGCCACAGTTTCCGCCAGGGCATGATGACAATGCCCCGAGCAGATTCGTCTCGGCAAAAAACTCGATGAAATCTCCCGGTCGGACAGGACTCGCTTTCATAAAGTACTGGTGTGTGTCCCGGGTGAATCCAGTGCACATGAAAACATTCAAAACATCATGAATGTGGGTTTCAGCCTCATCAGGCGAGCAATTCAGCTCGCCGGCCAGTGCCCGCGTCAGGTTTGAGTGACAACAGTAGTGATAGTCAAGCCCGGTCAACATGTGATTGGTATAGGGATCACACCGGGTACCGATGACGTCGTGAATACCGCCTCCGTCCTGGTCCCAGCCATACCAGGACAGCGTGTCGTGTGTAATTGTTGCCAGTGGTCGCATGTGCGGCAAATTGCTCCACAGTCGATCCCCGGTCGAAACGTGGGTTGCATGCAGCTGTCGGGTTTTGCCGCTAAAAAATCTCTCCTGCAGGTTGTCTGCATTCCATAGATTCAGGTCACCGACCTGCGAACCTTCTACACTGTTGATTCGAAAAAAGTGTCCTGCGGGAACCCGAAAGGTGCTGGCGTCTCGGGGCGCAACCATAACCTCGTCTATTTTTGCGAAGTTGTTTCGTGCGGCCTCGTAATAGTTGGAATTGTATGTGGGGAGCTGATCAACCCTGTAACAGACGATAGCAGGCGCCTCTCGTCGTTGCTGGGCATCTTGGGGGCAGGGAGCAGTCGAAGTCATATGCGCATTCTTTGAGTGTTAACATGATCTGAAGACACGTAATTCTAAATTGAAATTCGCAGGTTTCGAATACGGTTAACGGTTGGATTGTGCCGACCCATACCTCGACGTCTTGGTTTCAAACTGACTTGATGGCATTATTCCAATCGATAATTTGTCAAATTCCCTGAAGACCCATGAAATTTCAACTTGCAGTCAACCTTGAGCGTATGAATGACGAAACCTCTATGGAGGACGTCGCCAGTCATACACTGGAAATGGTTCAAATGGCAGATGCAGCAGGGTTCCATATCGTCTGGTCAGCTGAGCATCATGCTTTGGAGATGACTATTGCGCCGAACCCGTTTCAGTTACTGACATGGTGGGCTGGATATACGAAAAATATTCGGCTCGGTACAGCGGTTGCTGTTGCGCCATACTGGCACCCGATTAATCTGGCGGGCGAGGCCGCTATGACTGATTTGATCAGTGGTGGACGACTCGAGTTTGGTATTGGTTCGGGTGCCTACCAGCGTGAATTTGATCGGATGGCTCCTGGACTCAAACAGTTCGATGCGTGGCGATATATGCACGAAATGTTGCCCGCGCTGAAAGGGTTGTGGGAAGGCGATTACGAACACAGTGGAGAATTCTGGAATTTTCCGACATCAACGTCGGTCCCAAAACCGCTTCAGGATCCACATCCGCCGATCTGGGTTGCGGCACGAGCACCTATTACATTTGAATGGGCTGTGAAAAATAATTGCAATATCATGTCCTGGCCGTTGACCCGGCCGTTTGCGGAAGCCGAGCTCTACAAACAACGATTTGATGAGGCGATGGAAAACAATCCGGACTGCCCGCGTCCTATCTTCGCAATGATGCGTCACACCGCCGTCTACGAAAGTGAGGCCGACGCGTCTGTGCCTGTTGCAGCGGTTCAGAATGTTCTCGGTCAATTTGAAAATTTATTTAAAAATCTTGGGGATGTGAAAAACGGTTTTCCACGTCAGATTCCCCTCGCTGAGCTGGCGAATCGTGATGAGTATAATGCGGAGATGTTAAAGGAGAATCTGATGTTTGGTACGCCTGAGCAGGTTGTCGAAAAGCTGAGACGTTATCAGGCGCTTGGAGTTGATGAGTTTATCTACTACGCAAGTATGGGGCTGGATATGGAGTCACAGAAACGATCTATGGAACTGTTTTGCTCACAAGTACTGCCTGAATTTCAGAACTGATCGCAAGATCAAAAAATCAACTCACCGACGTGCGTATGATTGATCGCACTTTTGACTCTTTTAGACGCAGGGTAGGCATCATATTGATGCTCAACCGATCTCGACAAGTCATTTGTCCGGCGAGTGACGATCAGCTCAATGTAAGGCTCGTTTGTTGTTAGCTGTAGACAGGTGTGACCCAGTGTCGGTACTCACTGTCCTGACCGGTAAGCACGTTTAGAAAAACTTCGCCAAGTTTCGTTGCGACCGGACCCTTCCGCCCATCGCCTACGCTGCGATGATCTATCGAGCCAATAGCCGCCATCTGTACACCAGTGCCACAGAAGAACGCTTCGTCGGCCATGTACAGCTCCGAACGATCTATTTCGCGCTGCTCTACCTGAATTCCGAGCTTGTCGGCGGCCAGTTCGAGCAGTGAACGTCTGACGATGCCTTCCAACAGATTGGCGGTAACAGGCGGGGTAATGAGCGTGTTGTTCCGCACCATCATAAAATTCGCGGCAGTTGCTTCTGATATGTGGCCGTCCTGATTCAGCAGTATCGCTTCGTTGAAGCCTGAGAGAAGGGCATCGCTCTTGGCGAGTGCGCTATTGACATAAGTACCGTTGACTTTGCCCCGAGCGGGAATGGAGGCGTCGTCCACACGCCGCCAGCTGGCTACGCATACACTGAGTCCTTGATCTGTGGGCAGATAGTCACCCGTTGGCTGACTCATTATAGTGACCTGGTCTTTTGCGTCGTGCAGCCAGACCTCGAAATAGCCTTTTTCCTTATACATCACGGGTCGGATATAGACATTCTGTTTCCAGGCCTCTTTGCGCATCAATTCGAGCGTATGATGCTGAAGCTCTTCATTGGTATACCCGACATCTGCATGTAACAGTTTGGCGCTGTTCAAAAAACGCTCGTAGTGCTCCTTTAATCGGAAAATGTACAGCTGGTGATCTTGTTCCGACCAGTATCCGCGTATCCCGGCAAAGCAACCGGTTCCATAATGCAGAGTGTGGTTGGTGACGCTGATCCGCGCCTGTTCGATCGGA
>JBCCGE010000011.1:0-54221 GCA_039029455.1 Pseudomonadota bacterium
ATTCGACCTTCGCAAAGTGAACTGGAAGATTTTGAGCCGGATTTTGTCGTCATGAACGGCTCCAAGGTAACCAATCAGAACTGGCAGGCGATGGGGATGAATTCTGAGAACTTTGTGGCCTTTAACCTGACCGAAAAAATTCAGTTGATCGGTGGAACCTGGTATGGCGGCGAGATGAAAAAGGGTATGTTTTCAGTGATGAACTACCTTTTACCGCTGCGGGGAATCGCGTCAATGCATTGCTCGGCGAATGTGGGTGAAAGCGGTGATACCGCAATATTTTTTGGCTTGTCGGGCACCGGCAAAACCACGTTGTCTACGGATCCAAAGCGTCGACTCATTGGTGATGATGAGCATGGCTGGGACGACGACGGTGTATTCAATTTTGAGGGCGGGTGTTACGCAAAGACAATTCGTCTGAGTGAGGAAGCAGAGCCCGATATCTATAACGCCATAAGGCGGGACGCACTATTGGAAAACGTTGTGGTGCGGGAAGACAGTTCCGTCGACTACGACGACGCGGAAAAAACCGAGAACGCGCGTGTGTCGTACCCCATCTATCACATCAAGAATATTGTTGAACCGGTTTCTCGTGCCGGTCACGCAAAGAAAGTTGTGTTTCTTTCCGCCGACGCTTTCGGTGTGTTACCGCCCGTATCGATTTTGACGCCGGAGCAAACCAAATATCACTTTTTGTCTGGATTCACGGCCAAACTTGCGGGCACCGAGCGTGGTGTGAATGAACCGACACCCACTTTTTCGGCATGCTTTGGTGCAGCGTTTCTCAGTCTCCACCCAACCCGGTATGCGCAGGAGCTGGTTAAAAAGATGGAGTTGGCTGGCGCGCGGGCTTATCTCGTGAATACGGGATGGAATGGCACAGGTAAAAGAATTTCGATTAAGGACACTCGCGGCATTATTGACGCAATCCTGGACGGTTCGATTGATCGGGCGGCAACCGCAACAGTGCCCTACTTTAACTTTTCTGTTCCGCTCTCACTTGACGGTGTCGACAGCGGTATTCTGGATCCCCGCAACACGTATTCGGAGACCGGCGAATGGGATCAGCGCGCGCAAAAGCTGGCTCGACTGTTCGTCGAAAACTTTGAAAAATATGCGGACAACGAGGAAGGTCGTGAGTTGTTGCAGGCCGGACCACAGCTCGCCTGATTTCTGCACGCAATGGAATAGTCCATCTACGGGTTACAATCAGACAGAGTGACGGTCCTTCAGGATCGGAAAGTCTATGGATTGTGATCAGTTAGATGAATAGCCCCATACCCCGTTTTCTGACCACCCGCGAACTTGCGGCACTGCTCCGAATCAAGGAGCGCAAGGTGTACGAGTTGGTGGCGAAAAACGAAGTGCCCTGCTCAAAGGCAACGGGAAAGCTTTTGTTTCCGCAGGACGCGGTCAATGCTTGGCTGGTTAAACACGGTTCCGGCTTTAGTATCAGCCATCGCGGACAGAGGCCATCGGTTGCACTAGGCAGTCACGATCCTCTGTTGGAGTGGGCGATTCGTGAGTCGGGCTGCGGACTGGCAACGTTTTTTGATGGCAGCAGTGACGGAGTTCATCGATTTGCTAACGGTGAAGGCGTCATGACAGGACTCCATCTTTACGATCCACCCAGTGCGAGTTGGAACATAGCGGCGGTGGAGCAAACTTATGCAACCAATGACAGCGTGTTGCTTGAATTTGCCTGGAGGGAACGAGGCCTTTTGGTTGCTAAAGGCAATCCTTTAAATATTCAATCGCTGGCTGATCTGGGAAACTGTCGAATTGTCGGCCGTCAGAAGGGAGCAGGCGCCGAGGCGTTGTTCAGAAATCAATTGATTCAGCAGGGCGTCGATAGTGATTTCCTTGATATTCCACTTGTCGCTCGAACCGAAACTGAGACTGCAGCTGCAATATCCACAGGCGAAGTTGATACCGGTTTTGGTCTGCGGTCGGTTGCCGACCAGTTTCAACTGGAATTCATACCGGTCACAAAAGAGCGTTTTGATCTTTTGATTGATCGTCATTCATGGTTTGAATCGCCGCTTCAGACGTTGTTTGCATTTATGAGAAGCGCTGAGTTTCGTCAAAAAGCCATATCCACTCCGGGCTATCACTGCGAGGGTTTTGAAACCGTACATTTCAATGCTCTGTAATACCCGGAGCCCGGTTTGCTTTTACAGTGACGACTCCCTGGATTCCTAGCGGCTGGCGTTGGGGAAGAAAAGCTGTTCACCGTCCAGCTTGTAACCCGCTATTGACGATTGGCCGGCAGAGCTAAGAAGCCAGTCAATAAAGGTCTGTGCCGCGGCCTGTTTGACATGAAGATGTTTGTCCGGATTGACCAGAATGACTCCATACTGATTGTGCAGCCGTTGGTCGCCTTCTACATGAATTGTGAAATCGTGTTTATTTTCAAAGCTGATCCACGTCGCGCGATCCGTTAGCGCATAGGCTCCGAGTCCGATCGCAATATTCAGAGTGGCGCCCATTCCGGAACCGGTTTCCCGATACCATGACCCGCTGTGAATATCGACGTCAATGCCTGATTGTTGCCACAACATGCGTTCCTTTTTGTGGGTGCCGGAATCATCACCACGTGAGGTAAACAGTGAACCGGAAGCGCTGATCTTTTGCAGTGCGGTACCGGCATTGGTCGAATTTCGAATGTCTGCAGGATCTGCTCGTGGCCCCACAATGACAAAATCGTTGTACATCAGATCGAATCGCTCAACACCGAACCCGTCGCGAACGAAAGCCTCTTCGGCCTCTCTTGCATGAACCAGCAGCACGTCGGCATCACCGTTTCGCGCATTTCGAAGCGCCTGCCCGGTTCCGACTGCCACAACATTGACGGTGATACCTGTGTCGGATGAAAACCGGGGAAGAAGATGGTCGTAAAGCCCGGAGTTTTTTGTTGATGTTGTAGATTGCAGCAGAATTGACTCGGCTTCGACAGGGTTAAAAAATACCGACATGGTGCAAGAAAGGATCGCACAGTAACCGTAAACAAGAAATCTCATACCCATATTTCTAGGGAGCCTCTGCAAAAGTCTGGGCGAACCAGGATTGAGAGCTAAAATGTTCAAGATAAAGGCAGAAAACGCACTGCATAGTCGTTCAATTGCGAAGTTTTCTAACAAAGATATTGGACATTTTTAGACTCAAATGGGTCGGTCATGATTTTTGCAGAGGCTCCCTAAATCAGTTCCCCATGTAAAAATGCATTAGCGGGCGCGGAGTCAGGCTGATCGAAAAACTGGGTTGCCGGTGTGTTCTCCATTACTCTGCCGCGGTGCAGGAAGACCACATCGTCGGCCAGCCGCTTTGCCTGACCGAGATCGTGGGTCACAAGCAGGATCTTAACGCCTTTCTGTTTTTGCTTGCGGATAATGTTTTCAATGATTGCAGTTGAGCCCGGATCCAGATTTGCGGTGGCTTCGTCGAGCATCAGCACGCTTGGCGATGTGGCCATAGCTCGCGCCAGCGCCAGTCTCTGCTGTTCCCCACCAGACAGTGACCGCGCCGGTTGCCGCGCATGTTCAGAAAGGTGGACAGACTGCAGAAGCTTCTGCGCAGTTGTCGAGACAGGGGCCGACTGGCGAAGCTTTAGAATAAACTTGATATTGTCTTCCACTGATCGCCTTAGCAGCACCGGCTTTTGAAACACTAGCGACTGATGTTGTCTTGTGAGTGAACCTGCACTATGTTTTCCCCACTTTACACGTCCGCCGGTAGGTTCGAGCAAACCCAGAATCAGCCGTAGCAGCAGACTCTTACCCGCACCATTGGGACCGAGGATTACAGTGACTCCGGCGCTGCTGACATACAGCTCCAGATTGTCGATAAGGATGGACTCACCGACACTGTAGCGCAGACCGGAGATTGCCAGCGGCATTAGTGAATCATGACTAATGAATTTTTCGTGCATGGTGGTGGGCTAGATCGTCGCCAGTCTGACGCCGCGCTGCCTGAACAGATACACCAGAGCGTTAATAGAAATAGCCAGGAAAACCAGAATGATTCCAAGTGCCATGGCAAGCGCGAGATTGCCACGGGAGGTTTCCAGCGTAATCGCTGTGGTCATCACTCGAGTGACGTGATCAATATTGCCACCGACAATCATTACGGCGCCTACTTCGGCAATGGCTCGACCAAAACCAGCGAGCGCGACTGTGACCAGATAAAAACGTCCATCCCATAGAAGGGCCTTCACAGCGGTCACTCGCGGAACGTTAAGCGCGCGGAAGGTTTCCTCATATTCACTGTGCATTTGCGACAACACTTCTCTCGACAGTGCCGCAACGATGGGTGTGATCAGGATTGTCTGCGCCACTATCATGGCTCCGGGCGTATACAACAATCCAAGAAATCCAAGCGGTCCGCTGCGCGATAAAAACAGGTAAACGACAAGGCCTACGACGACCGGAGGAAGCCCCATCATCGCGTTGAGCAGCACTTCGAGAGATCGTTTTCCGGGAAAACGTCCGATCGCCGTTAGCGCACCAATCGGCAAACCAATCAGGCTGGCGAGCCCGATGGCGATCAGGCTGACCCGCAAAGAGAGCAAAATTATCTCAGTGAGCTCGGGATCGAGATCACTAACCAGACGCGTTGCAAGAACGAACGCTTGAAAAAGCTCCTGCATAATTATGCAAATAAGTGTGTTTTGTGTATTAATTTCCATTTTTATCCAGTATCGACGCGAAATCAAGGGATTCGGATCGATGTTTGGGTTCTCTATGATTCGGTTCTCAGCGGCAACGCCACCGGTGATCTGGCGCACTGACGTGGGGTCAGTTGGGTCGAATCAGTAGTGTGGCGATCACCCAAGAGCATTCTCGTGTCTGCGCGTTGTTCCCGAATCCGAAACGATCGCGGGCAATAGTGGTGCGCTGGTCGGAAAGCCGATCCCCCAAATTCCTCCACATACCCTCTTCCTTGTAATAAATTCGGTGCTCGGTATGAAAATGCCTTTCAATGGGAGTTTTGACCCAAATCGGAGACGTCTGACTCTTGGGGTTTAACAGCACGCGCCGAGTTCTCGTGCCTATATGCATTACGAAGCGGAAAGGTCGCTGGACGCTCAGCGTGAGGTTGTGATCAAATCGCGCTCCGCCGAATTCCCCTATAATTTCAGAGATATTGTCCCGGCTGTCCGAGTTTCAGGTTGGACGGTCAAAATCTTTGTTGGCGCGGTGAATGTCAAACCCGTTCAGTACTCACAATCACATTAAAACCGGTGAGCACCAAAACAACCCTCCAGCGACGATCATGCACGATCTGATCGCGCTTAATAATCTCACCCAGAGGTCAGACGGCGTCTACTGTCTGCCCGGTCAAATCGACCAGGGGTTTGATTACTCGGACGGCGCTCAGACGGAACGCTATCTCGCTGAAGTTCTAGATGATGTCAACGATCTGGACAGTCGGTCCGCTGAACTGCAGTCGCGCATAGTCGACTGGCCAACTGAATACCACCTGAGTTCCGATCGGAGCAACTTGCTCAGGGGTTACGACCTGTCTGAGTGCGAGCGCGTGTTGGAACTCGGTTCAGGCTGTGGCGCTATTTCGCGTTATCTTGGTGAACAGGGACTGACCGTGGATGCGATTGAAGGCAGTGCTGTACGCGCTGATCTCGGCCGGAAAAGGTGTCGGGATTTACCCAATGTTCGGGTTATACACGCCAACTACAACGACCTGCAGTTGCCTGCCGAGCACTATGATTTGATCGTTTTTGTGGGCGTTCTCGAATATGCGGCCAAATTTATGCCGGATGCGAGTTCTGATCGCGAAGCAGCTTTGAGTGTGTTGCGAGAATCTCGCAGTCATCTGAATTCCGAGGGCGTTGTGCTGGTGGCTATAGAAAATCGGCTCGGATTGAAGTACATGCTCGGTTGCCATGAGGATCACTACGCCAAACGGTACATTGGGATTGACGGCTACCCGGAGTCTGCTGGTATCGCCACCTACAGCTATGACGAATGGCTGTCGATTGCGACCGGTGCGGGGTTCAGTGAAACTGAATTCATGTACCCGTTCCCCGACTACAAAATACCAAGGGTTCTTCTCGGACATTCCTACCTGCAAAAAAACCCCTACGCGTTCAATCATCTCGAAGGAATAACTTCCAGAGATTACACGGCGCACCGACCTCCAAGTTTTCTGGAAGCGAATTGCTGGCAGGCCGCAAGCAGTGGGAATTTTCTGGGAAAAATTGCCAATTCGTTTTCGATACTGATGGGAAACAATCGTGACGTTCTTCGGCAGATCCAGGGATTTGATTTTTGTCATTTGCCGGGCCCGTCGCGGAAAATTCAATTTGCCGTCAAAACCTGCAAGCCCGCGGACGAAGATCGCGTTCTCAAACGTCGACTTTGTTCATCGGGACACAGAACTCCGGAAGGATTCGATCAGGATCTGTCTGAGCAGACCTTTCATCGCGGCCGATTGTTATCCAGTGTCTGGTTGAGAAGTATCCTGACGTACGTGCGTCGGGAAGAATATGAACAAAAGCTCCACCAGTATTTTGAGTTCCTCGAAGAAAGCGAGCAGGACGATGAGCTGAATGTCGATCTGTTGCCGATCAATATCATGGTCAATGACAGTGGAATGTACGCACCGTTCGATATGGAGTGGAGAGTTGATCTGCCGCTGAGCAAAGAGTTTATCCTGTTTCGCGCGTTACTCTATTTTGTTGTCGACAACTGGCGGGTGATGCGTGAATTTCTGGAATGGCTCGAACTCGCCACGGTTCAGGATTTTGTTGACTACGGTTTTCGGGCTAACCTGATCCGGCTGAATCCATTGCTTGATGATCTGATTCGCCTTGAAGAGACATTTCAGAGGACAATTTCGGCACTACCGGAGTGCGTGGACATCCGCGCAATGCTGGCAACGGAGTTTGCGTTCACAGCCGACGAAGAAATTATATATCCGAGCTGCGAAATCCTTAGCACTTCGGGCGAGATGCTTTGCAGAAGTGACCAGGAGCTGGCACTAACGACTGAAGAGAAGCTTTTGAGTTTTGAAATAACAGTCGGTCAGGACAATCAGGCTGCGGAACTGCGATTTCGACCCTTTGATTTAAGGAAGCCTCAATCTCTCGGTTTTTTTACAGTGTCGAGTGTCGTTATTCGAGAGACGATGACCGCCGAGCCGGTTCTGAAAATGGAGACCCCTGATCAGATTCGTCGGTCCTCGACTGTGTCCAATCTTGAAATTATGACTGAGCAGGACGAGGTCTTGTATGCTGCCACGTCCGCCTTCCCTGAAGTCCGCTTTCAAATACCGGATAATGTGATTTCGGAACTGCCGCCACGGTTTTATGTACAGATTGAAATGGGCGTGCCTCCGAGTCGGGACTACCAGCGCGCAAAGCATCATTTCCTCGCAAAGACACGCGAATACGACAAGCAGCTCGGAGATCTTGAAGATGAAATTCGCGAGAGCAGGGAAATAAGGGAAACATTCAAAATTTTACGCGCCGATGCACAGGCTCTGCGTGAGGAAGTCCGGGTCATCAAAGCGAGTAAGCCGTATAACCTTGGGCAAAAGATTGTTTCACTGACTGAATCAGGCAAAAAGCTTCTTCGTATGGGTCGCCCCTAGCCAGTTCACTCCATTAACTATGAATCCGCAAATTTCAGTTGTTATTCCGGCTTACAACCATGAGCGGTTTATAGGACCCGCGATTGAATCTGTGTTGTCGCAGTCGGTTCAGGATTTTGAAATTGTCATCGTCGATGACGGATCAACGGACAAAACTGCAGACGTCATAAAGACCTACGCAGATCCGCGTATTCATTACACGTGGCAGGAAAATCAGGATGCGTTCAATACCATAAACCGCGCGATGAAGCAGGCCAGGGGGGAGTGGATATCAATACTGAACTCTGACGATGTTTATGCTCCGGACAGATTCGAAAAGATGCTGGCGTTCTGTGAGTCGGAAAATCACGTTGCTGCGATCAGCAATGTAATACCCATCTCAGATGATGGCGATGAGTTCAGGGATCCCGGTTTCGGCTGGAACCAGTGGCACAAAAAAAATCGCGACGTGTATTTTGAGCTGCAGGATATTTACGCGGCTTTCCTGCATGGGAACTTTATGGTGACCACGTCCAATCTGTTTATGAAGCGGGATGTCGTCGAAGCGGTCGGCGACTTTTGTTCCTTGCGCTACCTGCACGATTACGACTACATATTCAGAGTTATGCTGGCGTTTCCGAACCAGATCGGGTACCTGCACGATGACAAGCTGCTTTTCTATCGAATTCACGACGGCAACACTTTGTCAGAGGCTGCCATCCTCGGGCGTGAGCAGGACCTTCAGGTTATCGAAACCTATATGTTGCGTAAGTTGCCTGAGGAATATCGTGATTACGTTGCAACAGGATCGAGACGATTGCGTGACCTTGAAAATGAGCTGCATGCTGTCCGGGCGGAGCTCAATCAGATGCAATCGGGTCCGACAGTGGTACCGTCATTGCCGCGCCGAATAGCATCTCGCGTGAAACGTGCTGTGTTTGGCTGAAATGGTGGAACCCCAAACATTTCTGTCTCAGTCTGCGCTGATCGAAGCTGGCAACCGCATGGTCGAACAGGTCGATGTGGTGAGCTTTGATCTGTTTGATACGCTGGTGGTGCGCCGTATTCATAACCCTGACCTGGTGAAACTGCCGGTAGCCCGATATATCGCCAAAAAAGCGGCGACAGTGAATCGGGTCTGGACCTGGAATCAGGTGCAGCTTTTGCGGGATGAGTGTGAACGCAAAAATCGTGCACAAAGTGCTGAGCAATACCCTGATGCTGAAGCGCACTATCCGACATTCATGCGGGAAACGCTCAAACAGGTTTTTGCTGACCACTACTCTGAAGCATGGCTTGAAGACGTAACGTCATTTGAGCTTAAAACAGAAAACACGATGTTGGTGCCCAGAGCCCGCTTGCTTGAGTGGCTGAAGTCACTCAAATCCGCCGGTAAAACTATCCTTGTGATTTCGGATATGTATCTGCCTGCCGAGCATCTGAGGGTATTGCTTCAACATGCAGGCATCCTCAAATATGTCGATGAAGTCAGGTCTTCGGCCGACAGCTGCCGAGCCAAAGCATCGGGAGCCGGATACGATCTGATTGCGGATGAGCTTGGACTGGATCGAAATCGATGGCTGCACGTGGGAGACAATGCAATCTCGGATGGTTTCAGAGCAATTGAAAAGGGACTTCAGGCGCTTGTGCTGCACGACTCGGAAGAGTCTCGTCGGAAAGCGATCGTGGCGCGATATTATTTTTTCAGCAGGGGGCGAGCATATTGGAAAGGTCGTGCACTGCAGCAGCTGATGGCCCCATTGGAGGCAGAAAATGTGCCCAGAAGCTGGATGTATCAGGAGGGCTACAACTTTATAGGCCCGATTCTGTCAGTGTTTATTCAGACTATTGCAGAGCGCTGTTTGCAGCAGGGAATCACAAAGATATTTTTTCTTTCGCGCGAAGGCTGGATGTTCAAACAGCTTTGGGAATCGATTGCTCCGACACTCTATCCAGCGGACGAGTTACCTCAGATCGAGTACCTGTATGTCAGCAGGATGGCTCTGGCCGGAGCCAGTTGTGCCCATCAGGGCCTGACTCTGGAAAACGCCAATATCGTTTTTCTGCCGCCAGGGAACAAGGACTTCCGTGATCTCTGTCGAATCTTCGCGCTTGAAATTGAGCCGCTAGCGCCGTTTTTAGACCAGTATGGAATTACCCGGGAAACCGTGCTGTCGCCAGGTCACGTCGGCTATAGCATAGATGAGCGGGTAAAGTTCAATCGCTTGTTGAATGATCAGGATTTCCAGAATGAAATTCGCCAACAGACAGCAGATCGAGGAGAAGCGCTGAGGCGTTATCTCGCAGACAGCGGTTTCTTTGACCATGAGCATGTTGCTCTTGTCGATGTTGGCTGGCTCGGAACGATACAGCGTTTTTTCTTTGAGTCGGTTGCGCACTATGACAACCTGCCCTCGTGTCACGGCATGTTGCTTGGCGCAACGCGCGGTATTCCTTATAAAACCGTACCCAAAAACCGTATCGAGGGTCTGATCTACGATAAACACGTTTTTGATTTCGCCAGCAGCAGTATTCTGTTTGCTCGAGACCTTTTCGAAGAGGCCTGCCGAGCACCCCACGCCACGCTTAATGGCTATGAGCTTGATGGCGATACCTACAGGCTGGTTTTCAGGGAGATGGATGACGCACTCGGTCAGGCAGAGCAACAACAGGACGATTATTTTGCCGAGCTGCAGTCCGGTGTTCTGGATGCAGCTCGACGCTTTGGTCCCGCGGCCGCCTTGTTGAGCGACCCGGCCGGAGGTTACAAGCCCTGGATCAACTATCTTTTGGTCAGCAAGCTGGCGTTTGCCCGCCGCAAAGAAATTCGCAAAATACGGCACCTTCATCACCTCGATGATTTTCACGGCTCGCACAAGCCGAAGAAATCGAGGCGACCCCGTTTTGTCGTCAATCCGTGGGAAGATCAGGGATGGCGTGGATGGCTGGGCTCAGTATTCCAGGGCCGGCTGTACCGAAAGCATCTTCGGTCAATGATTAATCACTGACAATGGATCACCAAAATTCAACGCGTGACGAGCAGCAGAAGGTCCTGACCAAACGATTCGATTTGTCGGGTAACTCTGTGATTCGCCAACTGTCTATCTGGTTCAGAAGTAAATGGATGATTATGGGTAAGATGGATACGGGACCGGGGCTGCGGAATTTAATCATCATGGCGTTGCTGCACTACGGCGGCAAACCGCTCTTTACCCTGAGAAACTGGTGGCAGTCACGCTACCGATTGAGAGCCAGGGTTAAAAGGTTATTGGGACGATCCGTTTGAACCGGCAGGAGCATGGCTCTGTGATGCGCAGATCAATGTTCGGGCGATACGGACTGATTTCCCTAATCGCCGGACTGGCATTCTGTGCTCTGTACTGGGCAATGTTTGTGGATCGGGCCTACATTGAAGTCAGTCTGACCAACCACGGGCCATCAAACACCTACTTCAAAGCGTACTGGCCCGATAAGCAGGGGCGGTTTCACGGCTCCAAAAGTATCCGACTGCCGATTCGCCCCGGACTCAATAAGGTTTCCAGTTACCTGGTTGATCTCGAGGGTCTTGATCGCATTCGAATCGATCCAGTGGATTACCACGGAAATTTCGAGCTGCATTCTGTTTCGATTAAGCAGTCGGGCTTCGCACCGATTATCCTGAAACCCGCCGATATGCCGGTGTCAATGATTCCTTCGCCGCACCCTCCGGTGACTCAGGAACTGCGAACCAACGGCTGGTATGTGGAACCCGTGGATCACGACTTTCAGCTCATTTTAGAACCGGATCTGAAACCCGCGGGTGGAAACACTGTTCGAAACGTCTCAACGTTTGCGGTCATCCTTCTGGCGGTTTTTGCAATAAGCTTTTTGAGCAGAGGCCTTTGGCGTAACAATCGATGGATCATCGTTGCGACACTAATGCTTTTGGTGGCTGTGACGTTGATGGCGACGGTATCGAGAGTTGATACACATCCCGATGAAAAGACGCACTTGCAGGCGGTAACCTACTTTACGGATCATTTTTTGCCGCCCGCGCTTGATGATCCCGACATCGCGCATTCCTATTCGATTTACGGATACACCCGCCTCGCAAATTTCGAAATTTACTATCAGCTGGCCGGCTGGTTTTCGGCTTTGCTAACGGACGTTCAGCTGCCCGCGTATTTACGTGCGAGAACGGTTAACTGCCTTTTTCTTCTGGGCCTGTTGTTGTTCGCCATTTACCGTCCGGGCTTCAGGGAGTTCCTGATTCCGCTTTTGTTGACCGCTCAGGCCTGGTATCTGTTCAGTTACGTTAACTCTGATGCCATTGGGATTTTTGTTGGTCTGCTGGTTGCTTATCAGGCCGCGCACCGGTCAAGTTTGCTCAATACCAGCCTGCAGGGGACCGCAACGAAGTCAACATGGATCGGCCTGGTAGCAATCTCGCTGCTGATTGGCACCTTGTTACTGGTGAAGCCAAATCACTACTTTTTTGTTTTGTTTCTTGGCTTGTATTTGCTGATTCGTCTGGGCCAGGGCGATTTTCCGGATCGATCGGCTTTCTGGCCGCGAATAGTGCTCGTTGGGGTGATCGCGGCTGTGCCTTACGGTAACCGAGTCGCTATGGATATGGCGGTGAATGGCATTGACCGGGGCGAACGCGCGGAACTCTATGAGCAGATGCATGAGAAGCATGCGGCGGATTTTTTCAAGCCGAGCACGCCGCTGGAGAAAAAGCACCCGTATCTCTATCTTCGGGAGCGCGGTGCTGATATTCAGCGCATGATCGATCGCGAGTTCTGGCCGCAGAAGTCTTTTCAGAGTGCGTTTGGTGACTATGGATACACTCAGTACAGGGCCGTGCCCGCGTTTTTTTCCTCGGTTGAAAATTTAGGTCTGGCGCTAATCGCGCTTATTGTGTTGACGGTATTGTTCCGAGGCCCGCCGGCACACCATGCGCTTTTGTTGGCAACAGTTGTGTCGGTCGTAAGCCTTTATGCGATTCTGTTCTGGTACTCGTGGTCGATTTCGTTCCAACCACAGGGTCGCTATTTCGCTGCCATGTTGCCGATGTTTGCGGTGGTCTTCTATGAGATTCGGCAGTACGTCAATCGGATCGCCATTACCTCGCTGGTGATCGGATTGTTTGCGCTCTCATACTATTCCTTTGTATTTATTGGTCTGGATCAGATCGGAAAAATTGCTCATGGATATGGACCGTTTCAGTAGCGCGATCAAATCAAGTCTGCCGGCACTTGTGGTCGGGCTGGTGCTTGTGACACTGTATCTGCAGCACTTCATGTTCAGGGCATTCGTTGAGATCGACTTCGAAACCTATCTGCGGTACAAGGCGCCGGTGCAGGTGTTCTGGGCTGACAGAGACGAGACATTCAGTAAAAAACGTCTCAGCACACACTGGATTTTCAACACCCAAAACCTGTTGCAGATGCGTGTCGGCGATCTTGGTGACGGTGCGCAACTCAGAATTGATCCGCTGCAGTACAAGGGTCATGCCAAGATCAAACGAATCCGGATCGAGCAGTCGGGTTATAAACCACTGACTCTTGACGATGCCGAGAGCCTGACTGCTCTGGAGCCGGTGAATCACATTAAGTCGGCGGTGTATCAGGATGGCGGTCTGGTCATAACGACAACCGGCGGCGATAGTCAGCTGCTGCTCCACCCTGAACTCGTCAGGGCGGAGACCTGGCCGTGGCACCATCTGATCAACGTGCTCGGAATTATGCTGGCCAGTCTCGCTCTCCTGCCGGCGCTGTCTCGCTCCTTTTCCGGACATGCCTACGTTCCAGTCGGTCTGACCGTGGTGCTGGTGCTTGCGACGGTCATGGTCTCAGTCAGCCAGCGCTTTACTCATCCGGACGAAGCTACGCATACCCGCGCAACGAATTACTACCAAAACTACAATCTGCCTCCCAAAGTTGACGGACCGGAAATCGCGCCGACCTACAGTGCGTATGGAAACTCGCGTCTTTATGGCTATGAGATTTATTATTTCTTTTCGGGCCTGTTCAAGCGGTTAACGGAGCCTCTGCATATTCCGGCTTATATGGTAGGGCGGCTTTTTAGTCTGTTACTACTGCTTGGACTGGCTCTAATGGCTTACCGGCTGCCTGAGTTTCGGGTTGTGGCGGCGCCATTGTTGATTACGCCCCAGATCTGGTACTTTTTTTCCTATGCAAACTCAGACAGTTATTCTGTGTTCGTGTCGACAGTACTGGCCTGGCTTGCCGCGGATTCTGACAGTCCGCTGAATCGCTTTTTGGTGGATCGGGAACCCTCTGCAAAAGTCCTGAAAACGATCGCTCTCGGGCTCTTTCTCGGCGGCATGCTGTTCACCAAGCTTAACTACTACACTGTGATTTTATTTGTTGGGTCCTTTTACGTCTGGAAATACTGGCGCGGTGATTTCGTCGACCGGCGCTTGTTCTTCCGCCGCGCGATTGCGGTGTTGGCGGTGGGTATGTTGCTCGCAGGATGTCGTCTGGTATGGGATGGCGTTAACAATGATTGGGAGCGTGGTGAGAGAATCCATAAAATGTGGGAAAAACACGCGATCGAAGCCTACAAGCCCAGCACGCCGCTGGAAAACAAACACCCGGAAATGTTTCTTCGGGAACGTGGCACCAGCATAGATGACATGCTGAATGTGCATCACTGGGGTGGCAAGTCCCTGTTGAGTGCATTTGGCGGTTATGGACACACTGAGTACTTCGCCCGTCCCGCGTATTTTAACTGGATGTCGGGTCTCGGCCTTATGTTTATGGCCTTGGCTGCACTGGCTCTTCTGATGCGCGGAAATCGACACATACAGACCTTGTTTCTGCTGACAGTGTTCTTTTGTTTTTTGGTAGTTGCAATCTCTTTTGTGACATCATGGATACGCATACTGCAGCCACAGGGCCGGTATCTGGCACCCATACTGCCCATCCTTGGCGTGCTCTACTATCAAATGCGACCCTACATTTTCCAATGGGTAAGTCATATCCTTATACTCGGGATGTTTTCACTGTCGGTCTATTCGTTCGCATTTGTCGGAATCGCGGAAATCCCCAAAGGATAGAAACGAAGGTGCAATGTTTTGAACTTTTTTAAAGAAATACTGCAGAAACGGGACTTGCTGACCACGCTTGCTGCGCGCGAGATTCGCCAGCAATATGTGGGCTCTGCCATGGGGATTCTCTGGCAGTTCGTGACGCCGCTGGTTTTGATACTGGTTTTTTGGGTTGTGTTCAGTGTTGGCTTTCGGGTCCAGCCTTCCAGCGGTGTGCCGTTTGTGGTCTGGCTGACCGCCGGTATGGCGGCGTGGTTTTTCTTTGCAGAGATTGTCTCAGGGTCCGTCAACAGCATTACCGGCAGTCCTCATCTGGTAAAAAAAGTGGTGTTTCCGATTCAGGCCCTGCCGATCGTTAAAATCCTTACAGCACTGTCCAACCACGCACTGTTCATACTGATACTGGTGATGCTCATGGTTTGGCAGAGTGTCAGCTTTTCGATGTGGATCGCGCAATTTGCGTACTATCTTTTTTGCGGGATCGCACTCGCACTGTCGATCAGCTGGCTGGTTGCTTCACTAAACGTATTTTCCAGAGACGTCGCCAGACTGGTCGGCGTGTTGTTGCAGGTCGGGATGTGGGCCACTCCGATTCTCTGGGATATCAAAATGCTGCCCGAGCCCTACAAGACTCTGTTTTCATTGAATCCTGTGCATTACGTGGTCCAGGGATACCGCGACTCGTTTTTGTATGCCACACCATTTTGGCAGCGACCCGACGAGACTGCTATTTTCTGGGTAATAACTCTGGTTCTGATGTTTACAGGAATTTTTGTCTTCAGACGTCTGCAGCCTCAGTTCGCGGACCTGGTTTAACGATGATCGAAACGAGCGCCATTAACGTAACCGGGCTTCGCAAAACCTATCGGTTATTTACCAACGCAAGAGATCGGTTAAAGGAAGCGTTCCATCCTGCGGGCAAATGCTATCACCAGCCATTTGACGCACTGAAAAATATCGATCTGTCCATCGCCAAAGGAGAAACGGTCGGAATTATTGGTAAAAACGGCAGCGGTAAGTCCACCCTGTTGCAATGCATCTGCGGTATTGCTGCGCCGAGTGAGGGATCAATTAACGTTGACGGCAAGATAGCCGCGCTGCTGGAGCTGGGTGCCGGATTCAATCCTGAATTTACCGGTCGTGAAAATCTGTATTTGAATGCTTCTATTCTCGGTTTGTCTCGAGAACAGACGGATGATCGGCTGGCGGACATTCTTGCTTTTGCTGATATCGGGGAATACATCGATCAGCCTGTCCGAACTTACTCAAGCGGGATGTACGTGCGGCTTGCGTTTGCGATTGCCATCCATGTCGATCCGGAAATTCTTATTGTTGATGAAGCCTTGGCCGTCGGCGACGTTCACTTTCAGTCAAAGTGTTTTGAGCGATTCCATCGGTTTCGGGAACAAGGTGTCACGGTGATTTTTGTGACGCACGATTTAAACATGGTGACCCGATACTGTGACCGGGCTTATCTGCTCGAACGGGGGCAGATCGTTGCTCAGGGTGAACCGCGAGATGTTGTTGCCATGTATAGAAAATCGACGGTTGACCATGCAAAGCCCGATGGGGATTGCGAACCAGAGGTCTCGGAAAACAGTGTATTCGAAACCAATCCCTATGAAACTCGATACGGAAATGACAAGGCGACCATTGTCGAAGCCGGAATCTACGATGAAAGCGGCAATCCGGTTCAGGTGATTCACTATGGCGATGCGTTCACGGTTCGGCTCAAGGTTCGCTTTAACGACTCGGTCGAGGAGCCGATATACGCATTTACCATAAAGGACGTGCGCGGCACTGAAATCGCGGGTCACAATACCCATCTGGAGAAGACACCTACAAAACCTTTTGCCAGGGGTGAAATCGCGGAGATCGCGTTTCGACAATCGATGTACCTTACGGCGGGAAATTACCTGCTGTCACTCGGATGTGTGTCCCATGTGAATGATCAGATCGAAGTCCATGATCGGCGACACGACTATCTTTCCTTTGATGTGGTCAGCGACCGTGCGGCATTGGGACTGGTCGATCTCCAACCGCAGATCAGTATCTTTAAGGTTGATACTTAAAACGAGTTTGTTAAGAGTTACCTAAAGACTGTCTCAGGGAATAGTCTTCGTTTTCCAGCGTAAGGTTGATGTTGTAGTAAGGATCACCTGACTCGAAGAGTTGCGCCCACTTTTTTCTGAGAGATCTTTGCTCGCGCTCCAGGCGCCGCGCATTTTGTCCTTCAAAATCAGATCCACGAGTGATGGATTCGTGGTGAATCGCTTCGCAATCATTAATCTGAACATTGCGCAGACCCATGCTGGAAAGTCGCAGGCAAAAGTCGACGTCATTGAGACCAATGCCGAAATCCGACTCGTCGAACCCGCCGGCGCGGTCAAATTTGGTGCGGGATACCATCATCATGGCCGCGGTGACAGCACTGACGTTTGATACAATCTTGAGCCGGCAAAAATAACCATTCAATGACGCCGGAAACTTTTTGAAAGGGTGGCCGGCAGACTGGTTGATGCCAATGACAATTCCGGCATGCTGGATGGATCTGTTGGGATACAGAAGCTTTACACCAACTGCACCAATTTCATCACGCTGGGCGTACGACAGCATGCGCTCAATCCAGTCACTCGAAACTATTTCAATGTCATTGTTGAGCAGGACAATAAATTCTCCATCGGACGCCAGCACTCCGCGATTGCAAAGAGCAGAATAGTTGAAATCTGAACTGTCCTTCACAACTTTTATATTGGACTGTTGACCGCGCCATTTTTCCAGGATATCGACGGTCCGGCTTTCAACGCTTCCGTTGTCTACCGCAACGACTTCGATGTTTTTCCACTGGGTTGATTCGAATACGCCGTGCAGGCATTTGTCCAGCAATTCGGGTCTGTCTCTGAACGGTACGACAATGCTGATTTTCGGGTTGTTGACGATTTCACGACGCACGGAATACGTGCCGGGCAATTCGCCTTTTGTTATCTGAGAGTCTGTATTTATGCGGTTATAGCGATCTGTCAATGCGCGCAATCCGGCACTCCAGGCATAATCTTTTTCCTGATGTCCCATTGCCGTTGAACCGGGAATTTCACGCCAGGAGTAGAGCACCGAGGGAATATGGCCAACCCGACGGGTCAGCTCTGTGACCCGCAGCCAGAGATCGTAGTCCTGCGCGCCATCGAATCCTGTCCGAAACCCACCCGCTTCCTCTGCGATGGATTTTCTGACGATCACGACATGGCCGAAATAGTTCTGTGACTCCAGAAGCTCGGGTGAATAGCCGGGCTTGAAGAACGGAGAGTGTCGTCTGCCGTTCGGCGCCAGTTTGTCTTCGTCTGAGTAGATAAGATCAAGTGCCGGGTCACGTTCCAGCTCGCAGGCTGCAAGGTAAAGCGCCCGAGGATCGATGACATCATCGTGGTCCATCATCACAAGATAGTCTCCGCCAGACATGCCCATTGCAATCGCAGTGGCGCCTGCGATACCGCGGTTTTCATCACTCAGGTGAATCCTGATTCTGCTGTCAGCCTTTTTTCGGTCTTCAAGTGCAGACCGGATTGCGTCATCACCTGATGCATCGTCAACCAGACACAACTCCCAGTGTGGATAGATTTGCGCACACACCGAGTCTATGGTTGTGTGCAGCAGATCGACATCAACACGGTAAACAGGAATCAGGATCGAAAACCTGACCGGATGGGTATAGCTTTTGATATGAACTGACGCCTCGTCAAGCCGCTGCGAGGTCCACTGTCCGGCGTTCAGAAACCGGTCGTATCCAACATCATAAACCCCTGCTGCTGTATTTCCGGTCAGGCGTGACAGCGAACGCATGAGATGAACGTTCAGCCTGTGTCCAAGTGCGATCCAACCCTGATCCCGCACCACAGCGCGAGCTCTTTGCAGATAGGTGATGTGTTGCCGCACCGGGTTTACTTTAGCGCGGCGATACACGCAATCCAGGCAGGATCGTTCCTGCCCGTGTCGGTTTCAATGTATCGTGATCCTTCGTCATCCTCCTCGTACCAGAAAACACGACTGCTGCTGAATCCGGCCTCGATGAGAATTTCCAGAATCTCCGGCAGAGACCAGATTCGCCAGCGATACTGATAGGCGTTGTGAATTTCAGAGCCGTCTGGAAAACGATAGTGAATTGCGAGGTCTGCGGTGTTGTCCACGGGACAGATGTTAGTTTGATGCCAGACCGAGATGAAGTCGCCCATATCAGCCTCTGATTCTTCTTCGATCAGACTTTCGAATCCTCCGTGGGAATCCAGCAGTAAAACACCGTCCGGGGCCAGGTCCTGATAGCAGCATCTGAAATATTCGATCATTTCCTGTCGGGTTCGAAAAACCCAATAGGAAAAGTTAAATGCACAGCGAACATCCGGATGTCGAAGCGAGGGTTCCCGCACGTCGGCAAGATGCAGGGTTGCACGATTTTTATCCATGCCGAGGGGATCGAAATTGTTACGCTTGCCCCACTCCAGAGGCTCGGGGTCGTTGTCGAATCCCTCCCCTGAAAACTCGTGACCGTGACGAATCCATTCCGCCAGTATTGCCGCGGTTCCACAAAAATCTTCTCTTAGATGATGCGCACTGCGCTGTCGGCACTGGAAATACAAATCCTTGATCAGCTCAACATCCAGGTCCGGCGACTGCACCGCCTGCTGATAAATCGCGTAGCGATCAACGAGTTCGGCGATTAATGCCGGTTCAGTTTGTTGGTGTTCGGCTTCGAGGGACACGTTGGATCAGAGGCTGGAGACTAAACAGAAAACGAGGCACTAAGGAGCGGGCGGCCGGGGGCGGTTGATATAATTGAACCCATGAGCAGGGGTCAATTTAACACAGAATCATTGCGGGACGGATGTCTTCAGCTTGGCTTTGAGTTTACTGAAGATCAGTTGCATCACATGCTTGAACACCTGAGATACATGCAGGTCTGGAATCGCAAACTGAATCTGACCTCAATTGACTCCGCTGAAGATATGATCACTCACCACGTCCTCGATTCACTGGCGCTGCGCAGCTGGACAAAAGGAGATCGGCTGCTGGATATGGGCACGGGCGGGGGGTTTCCGGGAATGCCACTGGCAATAGCGAATCCGAATTCCCGATGGACGCTTCTCGACAGCAGAAACCGACGTATTGAGTTTCTTCGATTTGTATGTGGTCAGTTGCAACTGGATAACGCTGAGCTGGTTACCGCTCGATTGGAAAATTACCGGCCGCAGGCAAAATTTGATACGCTCGTGTCTCGTGCATTTACCTCACTTGCGGAAATGATAAGCCTTTCGCGGCAACTGCAGCATCCCGGCTGCCGGTTGTTGGCGATGAAAGGAAAGCACCCGCAGCATGAAGTAAGTGAACTGGAGTCCGGATTACAGGATAGAGCAAGGATAGAAGCTGTCCGGGTGCCCAATTTGGATGCCGATCGCCACGTGGTCATTATAGACTTCTGACTTCGATCGGCCTGCCGTTTTCGTACGCATAGATATTGTGAGCAGATTACTCGCCATTACCAATCAAAAAGGTGGAGTGGGCAAGACCACTACCGCTATAAATCTGGCTGCTTCGCTGACGCGCGCGGACAGTCGCGTGCTTCTTGTGGATATTGACCCTCAGGGTAATGCGACCGTAGGCAGCGGAATCGCCATGCGTGAATTGGAGTGGTCGGTTTACGAAGTCCTGCTGGGAGAACAGGAATTGCAGCAGGCCATTGTTCGCGCGGAAGCCGGATTCGATATCCTGCCTTCACACCCGGACCTTTCCGGTGCCCAGGTGGAAATGGCGGATCTTGAACATCGGGATTTTCGTCTGGCCAATGCACTCGAGTCGGTAGCGGACCGCTACGATTTTATCGTTATCGACTGTCCGCCGGCGCTTAACGTGCTCACTGTCAATGCGTTGACCGCAGCACGTGAAGTGCTGATTCCTGTTCAGTGTGAATACTACGCTCTGGAGGGTCTGACCAGTTTGATGGAGACCGTGTCGCTGGTCAGACAGGGACTGAATCCCGATCTTGAAGTACTGGGTCTGGTGCGCACAATGTACGACGGGCGCAATACTCTGGCTGTTGAAGTAGCGGCACAGCTTAATGAACACTTTGGCGAAAAGCTGTTCAGAACGGTGATTCCACGCAATGTCCGGTTGGCTGAAGCGCCCAGTTACGGAAAGCCGGTAATCGATTACGACCGGCAGTGTGCGGGCAGCCAGGCCTATCTCGCGCTGGCCTGCGAAGTTCTGCGAAAAGAAAACCTTCTGGAATCTCTTACCCAGGCGGCTCACCGGTAAAGAATTATGGCCGCCAAGAAAAAATCTCGTCTGGGCAAAGGTTTGGGTGCACTGCTGGGCGATGTCAAGCAAACCACTTCTCCTGAAGGCGTAAAAACCGCGGCGTCGCAATCGGATACGGATTCGACACCGTCGACACCGCAAACCGGATCGACCAGCGCACTGAAGTCAATCTCGATTGAACTGCTGCAACGAGGCCAGTATCAACCTCGCATGCAGATGGATAAGGCGGCGTTGCAGGAGCTCGCAGACTCAATTTCGAAACAGGGTGTGATCCAGCCGCTTCTGGTGCGACCAACAGGAAAAGGTGAATTCGAAATTATTGCGGGTGAGCGGCGATGGCGCGGAGCACAACTTGCCGGCTTGACGGAAGTGCCCGCTGTGGTTCGCGACATGCCCGATCAGACTGCGATGGCGGTGGCACTGATCGAGAATATCCAGCGCCAGGATCTGAACGCGATTGAAGAAGCCAAAGGCTTTTCCCGATTGCTCGATGAATTTGGCCTGACCCATCAGGAAATTGCAGAATCCGTCGGTCGATCCCGAGTCGCAGTCAGCAACCTATTGCGATTGCTGAATCTCCATTCCACCGTTCAAGGTATGGTGGAAAAAGGTGATATTGAGATGGGTCATGCACGCTCTTTGCTGTCACTGCCGGAGAATGACCAACCCACAGCCGCCCGTCAGATTGCCGGAGCAGGTATGTCAGTTCGACAAGCCGAGACGTTGGTAAAGCGATTACTCAAAGGCGGCAACGACAAAAAATCCGATTCTGCGAAAACCAAAAGCGCCGACATAGAGCATCTCGAAGACGAATTGTCCAAAAAGATCGGCGCCAGCGTTACGATTCAGCACGGCAATAAAAAAGGCAAACTCATTATTCAATACCATTCTTTGGATGAACTCGACGGCATTTTGTCGAGAATCAGGTAACGCTGAATTATAGGGGGGAAGCAGGGAGCCGCCCCGAAAGCCAGTGTTACTGGGGAATGGGCTGGCAGCTGGTGTTCAGTTCGTCGCCGACACCTGTGAAATTGAAGATACAGATTGGATCACCTGTTACCGAGCCGGTCAAAATGGAGTGACTCACATACGTTTCGTTAACTGTAATTCCAGTGCCCGCTCGGATACTTTGATCGTCGCCGACAATTCTGCTGCGATGAATGCTGGCAGTGGAGCTGGTGTCATTGACGTTAACTCCCCAGTCGACACTGCCGCCGGTTACAGAAACCGTGCTGTGATCCAGTTTCGCTCGACTGCCGCTGTCGAGGAGTATTCTCATCTGGCCGACGGTGCTTCCATCGACGAATGCATCAACGTCTTTCAGAATCAGGTTGGATGACATGTTGTGGATCCCAAAGTCATTGCCGGAACCGTCGACAATACGCACTCGCACACTGGTCATTGCGAAGGTAACGCCATTGTTTGCGACGCCCCATACCTGAGAAGAGGTGGAATCCTGATTCTCAAGAGTCAGATGTTGCAGATGGGTGTTGTCTGCACCAACGAGCAGTGCCCCGGATCCATCCTGTGACGATGAACCGACCGACCCAATGATCTTTGTAATATTCTTCCCACTACCCGTGATGTTGACATGCTCCTTCATCGACAGTTGATTGTTGCTGATATCGTAGACACCCGGAGCGACAAAAATCAGGTGGGGGTTTGATTCCCCTGCTTCATCAATGGATTCCAGCGCGTCAAAAGGGTTGTCAAAGTCTCCATTGCGTTTGGCAACGGTCACCACATTGGATACGGCTTCAGCATCACCGCCCAGAGGAATGATGACAACGCCGTTTTGTGACAGAGTCACAGACGAAAACGCATATCCGACAATAAGAGTAAGCAGCTGGGCCCATCGTTTTGCACCTAACATAAGTTCTGATCGAGGTGACTGAACTTGCGTTATTGTGTCAAATTTTTATAGAAAAAGGTTTCAGGAACATGAATAAAAAAGCGCTACTGAGTGCTTTCAGTTTTACGCTTCTGCGTGTTATCGATCCCCGGTAAGGAAGCTATGGTGCTCAATCCGGCATGAGTCGAAAAGGGGATTGCTATGACTTTGCGGTGACGGAGAGGTTTTTCAGCAGTCTTTGAACGGAACTGTCAGATCACGAAGATTTTTCGCGCATAGGACAGGCACGAAAAAATCAGCTTGAAAACATTGAGCGGTTTTCCAATCGCCGACAAACGCATTCGTATTTGAGCTGTGTCAGTCCAGAAGACTGCGAGTGGTCAAATGCCATCAATTAACCGCTGTGAAAAGGTATGGCAACCTCAAGCCACGTATTTACAACTACAAGGAATCAGAATCTAAAGATGATTCGAAATCTGATCTCAAATAGCGTGGTCTATCCGCTAAAACTTTCTTACCCGATCATACGCACGAATTAAACATGATCTGCCCCTTGTTTCGCAGGGTTTAAATACAAACTACCGCAATATTTCCGTTAATTGATTTAATCGGAGTGCATAATTCCGGGTCATCCAGCGATTCGGGCTCAAGCTCGCAAACCAGTTCCTGGTCAGGATCAAAGTGGTCAGGGCAGGTGTCTGCCGAATTAACAACTCCGTCGAAGTCGCGATCCGTGACCAAATTTATCGTGCCGAATTCGAACGCGCCGATATCGCAATTGTCACCGCCACCTGGGGTCGCCGCTACGGAAGCCACATCGAATGCACGCTTGATACCGCCGGAAACTACGCCAAACGAACGCTGGTCGTTGAAATCACCTGTGCATTCGCCTTTGTCCAATGCCGGGCTGATGGATACTGCCGGGTCGGGAATGGCCATGGTCGCAGTTGGCCCACCGTTCATCGCAATCGCCAACAGCGACGGATCAATGGGGACAGCATCGGTTCCGATCCAGTCGTTGTCCGCATTCGGACTGCCGGCTGTAAGACCAGATACGTCGCCGTTTGCTGCGATAAAGGTTGTGTTGGTGCCAATAAGGTTGAACCCATTCGACGTAATCATCGAAAGACCGTTATTGCCCCCAACATACAGATTTGGAACTTTTCCGCTGCTTGAATTATCCAGGTTGCCGGCAATGATAGTGTTCTTTAAACTGACCTCAGCAACGTCTACTGCGCCGCGATAAGTTATGTTGCTGTCCGTATTGATGTTTGCGGTGTTCCCTATAATGGTCGTGTTCGTGATGGTTGTAAGATCAGCCCTTGAGGTTATCGCCGAACCGCTACGAGAAGTCTGGTTGCCGAAGAACGTTGACAGATTAATCGTTAATGTTGAGGCTAGGGCACCACCGCTTACTGCAATAGCCCCTCCCTGTGATCCATTGGCAGAGTTGTTAATAAACGTTGACTCTGAAACATCCACAGCACTGCCTCTTCCAACTGAGACAGCACCAGCAGTGGATGGTCCGCCGCTTGAGTTGTTGGAGAACGTGCTGCGTCGGATGTTTAACGTGTTTTGTCCGGTAAGCGCGTTGTCAACTCGAATTGCGCCGCCACCGTTGGTGGCAACATTCGAATCGAACACCACATTGTCAATTGTCACCACATTGCCGACTCCAACCAGTAAGCTGCCGCCACTGGTGTCTCGTCCGTTTTTAAGGGTAATGTGTTCCAGCACGTAGGTAAAATTGGGTCCTCCTGAAAACTCAAAATGCCGGCTGCTGTTGTCGCCATCAATAGACAGATTGTTCGAGCCCAGACCTCTGATAATCAGGGAGTCAGTAATCGGGTCCAGTTCGTCAACCAGCTTGATCTCAGAGGGTGTTGCAACGAAGAACGTAATTTGATCAGAACCGGCACCGGTTCCAGCTGCACAACTGTCAACAGCCGAGTTGGTGTTGGCCGCTTCGATTGCTTCTCTGAGTGAGCATTTGTCGTCCAGAAGAGGCGGATCGTCATCGCGAATTGTCGTAACGACTATATCGTTCGCCGAGACGCTGGAAATAAACATGAAACTGATAATAAAACACTTAATAATGGAGAGAACTGTTTTCATTGAATGATATTTTTGTTTTTCTGAGCGAAGTATACTGCTTTCGCCAGCGGAAACAGCAGCGAACTGATTGTTAGATCCCTCCACTCCTAAGCGACGATACAAAGGATTCATTCACCAAATGTATCGGGTGTGTTTTTTCATAACGAGAGGGCGCAGATAAATCCGTCAATCGGCGGAGGGTAAAATCAAAACTCAGGGAACCACCCGAAAATTTTCTATAGCCCAGAGGGGTAACAGTGAACTCATTTTTTGGTGTCAGCAATAAAGTCCGAATCAGGCAATCTGTTGAGATTGCTGTTGCCGGGTACTGACGGAAAGATATCCACAGGCAACATTTTTGCCATTGGGCAGTATCGCTAGCGGAATAACAACGGCGTTGCGACCGCAGCCTGCGTGCCTATTGTGCTTTGTCTTTCGAGATTGCCGCAATCGCTTCCGCTCCTGCAGTGTAATGGAATGAGGTCCCTTTCGTTGTTGCCATTCCACCCATTATTGCGAGCCGCAGGCACAGGAATTTTAGGTTGCGAATCGCCAACATTTTGCGCTCCGATATCGATGCGAGTGCTGCGATGCAATCTCGCGCAGATGACAGGTTACGTGCTATTTTTCTCCGAGTATTTGCCGCGATATTGACGCTTTCGTACAGTTAAAACTATAATCCGGCGCCCCTGAAAGTGATAATCGTTCAGGGAGAGCGGTACCGTCGCTACACATGGCATTATTTGTGCGTATAATCAATAAGTTACGCCGCCCAGTGAGAGGCCGAGAGAGAGCTTCCACGCCCTGAGGCAAGGCAAATCGTCGACTGCAGAGAGGGGTTAATTAATAGTGTCCAGCGAGACGTTAGAGCAAAACGTCAATCGGGTACTGGTTTTGCAGCTGGTGTTGACGTTGTCTGCGCTGTTGATTGTGGCCGGAATCGGCATCATATTCAGCAGTGAAGGCCACGTAGTAGTTAACCGGTTGTGTTCGATTGGATTTGGTTGCGGACTGGCGTTCGTCCTCACCCTGATCTCCGCGCGGAGCGTGAGAAAATCGAGTGAAACCAGTTATAAATCGCCCGAATTGGCCATGATGCCGGTCTATGCGGGTACCGTTCAAAAGCTTCTGGTTGCGGCAGCGGGTATGGCGCTGGGACTGGTAAAGCTGGAGCTGGAACCGGCTCATTTAATCATCGGCTTCCTGCTGCTGCATCTGGCCTATATCGCCGCAGCGCTGGGTTCGAGTTCGAAATCGAACCGCCGATAGACGACAAGTTTCTTTTTAACTTACGGACTCAAGCCGATGGCATCGTCTGGAACCGTTACGTCAGGGGAGTACATTCGACACCACCTGACCAATCTGACCTTTGGCCCCAAAGCCGATGGCAGCTGGGGAATCGCGCATTCTGAAGCCGAAATCGCTGAGATGGGTTTTTGGGCCATGCATGTCGACAGTCTGGCCTGGTCGATCATAACCGGCGCCTTGTTTCTCTGGTTTTTTTCACGCATCGCCAAGAAAATCGAGGCCGGCGTTCCCGGGAAAGCACAGGGATTCGTTGAGATGATCGTGGAATTTGTGGACGATAACGTCCGAACCTCCTTCTCCTCCAAAAACGATCTGGTTGCGCCATTGGCGCTGACCGTATTCTGCTGGGTCTTTCTGATGAATCTGATGGATCTGGTGCCCGTTGATCTGATTCCCTGGCTGTTGGCCAAAGTCGGCGTGGAGTATCAAAAAGTGGTGCCCTCGACCGATCCAAACGTGACCTTTGGATTGTCCATCAGCATCTTCCTGTTGATGGTGTACTACAGCGTCGTCAAAAAGGGAGCGATGGGCTTCGCGGCTGAACTTACAATGCATCCGTTTGAAGCGAAGAATCCGGTCATGAAGTTGCTGCTGCTACCCATCAACTTCTTCCTCGAATTTGTTGGACTCATCGCGAAGCCGGTGTCCCACTCACTTCGACTTTTCGGCAACATGTATGCCGGCGAGATGATTTTCATCCTGATCTCACTGATGTTCGGATCAGGCATTATTTTGTCCTTCTTTGGAGGCGGGCTTCAGTTGATCTGGGCCATCTTCCATATTCTGGTTATCACGTTGCAGGCGTTTATTTTCATGGTGTTGACGATTGTCTACATGGATATGGCGCATTCGCATCACTAGGCGATCTCATAAATGATCTTTGCACCCGACTCGTCGTTCTCAGCAAATCACAATGCTCATGTACTATCTGTACACTGCGCGTGTGATTCGCTTCGGGCCTTGATTCGGGCACAAATCTCAACTGATGACACAGCCTTTTGATACCGGAAGACAGGTTTATTCTTTTCACTTTATTAATTACCCAACTTACATTTTTCGGAGATTAAGATGGAACAAGCACTTATCTACATCGCAGGTTCATTGATGATGGGCCTGGGCGCAATCGGCGCAGCAATCGGCGTAGGCATGCTCGGTGGACGATTTATCGAAGGCGCTGCGCGTCAGCCGGAACTTATTCCGATGCTGCGTACCCAGTTCTTCATCGTTATGGGTCTGGTTGACGCCGTGCCGATGATCGCAGTCGGTGTGTCTATGTACATCTTGTTTGTGGTTGCGGGCGGTTAACAGCCCATTTCGCAATCCGCTTTAGCACGGGTTTACTGTTGCGACTGAATATTCGACGTCGCGCAATCCGAACACACTAAAGGTAGTCAAGATGAACATAAACATCACACTTTTATGGCAGATGGGTTTCTTCCTGGTGTTTGTGTGGTTCTGCAAAGCGTACGTTTGGGCACCGATTCTCGGTGCAATCAACGAACGGCGAACCACCATCGCTGACGGACTTGCCGCCGCGGAAAAAGGCCAGGCCGCTGAAGCCGAAGGCATGAAACAGGCGGAGCAGTTTGTCGCCGAAGCCAAAGGTCAGGCTTCTGACATCGTCAGTAAGGCTGAAAAACGCGGTAGCGAGCTGGTCGAAGAGGCTCGCGCTCAGGCCAGTGCCGAGAAAGAACGCATCCTGTCCCAGGCACGAGAAGAGATTGAAACCGAGACCAACAAGGCGCGCGAAGCGTTGCGTGGTCAGGTGAGTGAACTTGCCGTTGCTGGCGCGCAGCAGATTCTGCGACGCGAGGTCGATGCCAAGGCTCACACCGATCTTCTCGACCAGCTGGCAGCGAAACTCTAACCGGAGCGCATTATGGCTGATCAAAGCAATCTGGCTCGTCCCTACGCTCAGGCCGTTTTTGAGTTGGCTAAAGAGCAGGGCGATCTGGCCGCGTGGAGCGACCAGCTTGACCTGCTGGCTGCAATCGCTGCCGATCCGGCAACTCAGGAACTGGTGAACAATCCGCAAGTTTCGGCGGATCAGATCGGAGAGTTTTTCCAATCAGTTGCCGGTGCCAATTTGTCTGAAAGTGCGGCAAATCTGATCAAACTGGTGGTCAGGAATGATCGCGTTTCCGCATTGCCCGATATAGCCAAAGCCTATGCCGAGAAGCGGGCTGAAGCTGAAAGCACGGTCGAAGCCGAGATGGTTACAGCCACCGAAATCAGTGAACAGCAGCAACAGCAATTTGCCTCAGTTCTTGAAAAGAAACTGGGACGGTCTGTGAAGCTCAGCTTTGATGTCGACGAAGACCTGATTGGCGGTGCGGTGATTCGTGCCGGCGACTGGGTGCTCGACGGCTCGGTCAAATCTCAGCTTGATCAGCTCGTTGGCGCGATTGGCTCATAGGCACGATCGGCAGAACGCATACTTTTTTGAGGAAATTTTAAAATGTCCATCCAATTGAATCCTTCCGAGATCAGTGAACTGATCAAGGACAGAATCAAGAATTTTGAAGCGGGCGCCGAAGCGCGCACCGAGGGCACCATCGTCATGTTGACGGACGGCATCGCGCGTATTCATGGTCTGAGTGAGGCCATGCAGGGCGAGATGCTTGAGTTCCCGAACAACACGTTCGGGCTGGCGCTCAACCTGGAGCAGGATTCCGTCGGTGCGGTAATCCTGGGCGACTACAAACACCTGTCAGAAGGCGATACGGTTAAATGCACCGGACGTATTCTTGAGGTTCCAATCGGTGAAGGCCTGTTGGGCCGAGTGGTCAATTCGCTGGGTCAGGCCATCGATGGTAAAGGCGCAATCGACTACGCAGGCGTTTCTCCAATTGAGAAAGTGGCGCCAGGGGTAATCGCACGTCAATCGGTTGATGAGCCGGTACAGACCGGTTTGAAATCTATCGATTCCATGGTTCCCATCGGACGAGGTCAGCGTGAGTTGATTATCGGTGACCGCCAGACCGGCAAAACAGCTGTGGCCGTTGACGCAATCATCAACCAGAAAGGTACCGGCGTTAAATGTATCTACGTCGCGGTTGGTCAGAAGGCATCTTCAATAGCCGCCGTTGTGCGTAAGCTGGAAGAGCACGGCGCGATGGACCACACCATCGTCGTCTCTGCATCTGCATCAGATTCTGCAGCAGAACAATTCATCGCTCCCTACTCCGGTTGCGCCATGGGCGAATACTTCCGTGACAAAGGTGAAGATGCCCTGATCATTTATGACGATCTGACCAAACAAGCGTGGGCCTATCGCCAGATTTCACTGCTGCTGAAGCGGCCACCGGGACGTGAAGCGTATCCGGGTGACGTTTTCTATCTTCACTCTCGTCTGCTTGAGCGAGCAGCGCGGATCAACGCCGACGAAGTGGAAAAGCTCACCAACGGTGAGGTCAAAGGCAAAACCGGTTCACTGACCGCACTGCCGATTATCGAAACCCAGGCTGGTGACGTATCGGCGTTCGTACCGACCAACGTAATCTCGATTACTGACGGTCAGATCTTCCTCGAATCGGATCTGTTCAACGCTGGTATCCGTCCGGCAATTAACGCGGGTCTGTCGGTCTCTCGAGTGGGCGGCGCGGCTCAAACCGGGATCATCAAAAAACTCGGTGGCGGTATTCGACTGGCGCTGGCGCAGTATCGTGAACTGGCGGCGTTCTCTCAGTTCGCATCCGACCTCGACGAAGCGACCCGTAAGCAGCTGGAGCGTGGTGAGCGTGTCATGGAGCTGATGAAACAGCCCCAGTATCAGCCCATGTCGGTTGCCGAGATGGCGTTGTCTCTTTTTGCCGTTAACGAAGGCTTCCTTGACGATGTTGATGTCGCTCAAGTAGTGGCTTTTGAAGGCGCAATGCAGGACTACGTGAAATCCAATCACGGTGGATTGATGGATGGTATCAATCAGGACTGTGCCTACAACGACGATGTCATCAAAGGTTTGACTGAGGCGGTAGAGGATTTCAAGAAGAACGGCAGCTGGTAACAGCGATCGCAAGCGAATCCGATAAAGAGGCTTAGATATGGCAGGCGCCAAAGAAATACGCACCCAGATCAAGAGTATCGGCAGTACTCGTAAAATCACCAAAGCGATGGAAATGGTGGCTGCGAGTAAAATGCGCCGCGCTCAGGATCGCATGAATGCGGCCAAGCCCTATGCGCAGAAAATGCGCAACGTCATCTCCCACGTTGCCTACGCCCAGTCCGAGTATCACCATCCGTATATGGCAGACCGTGAAGTGAAATCGGTCGGATATATCGTGGTTTCCAGTGATCGCGGATTGTGTGGTGGCCTGAACAGCAACCTGTTCCGTAAAGCCGTTCACGACATGTCCGAGTGGAATGACAAGAACGTCAAGGTGAGCGTTGCGGTGATTGGCAAAAAAGCCAGTGCGTTTTTCAAACGCTTTGGCGCCAACGTGGTGAGTGAGACGGTGGATCTGGGAGATGCGCCCCAGCTCGAAGAGCTGATTGGTGGCATTAAGGTCATGCTGGACGAGTATCAGGAAGGCAATATTGATCGGCTCTATGTGGTGTACAACGAATTCGTAAACACCATGACCCAGCAGCCGACGGTAGAGCAGCTGATTCCGGTGGCAGCGTCCGAAGACGAAATGGACAAAAGCAAGATGGGCCACCACTGGGACTACATCTACGAGCCAGAGGCCCAGGAAGTCATCGACGTGTTGATGGGTCGCTACATTGAGTCTCTGGTTTACCAGTCGGTGGCGGAGAACTCGGCCTGTGAGCAGGCGGCACGAATGGTGTCGATGAAAGCAGCGACCGATAACGCCGGCAAGCTCATCGATGAGCTGCAGCTGGTGTACAACAAAGCACGTCAGGCAGCGATTACGCAGGAGCTGTCCGAAATCGTAAGTGGTGCCGCAGCGGTCTAGTCGCAGCACTGCCTGAGTAATGAATTTGAATTTGAAATTGAGGTTTTTCGAACAATGAGTTCTGGAAATGTCGTAGAAGTAATTGGAGCGGTTGTTGACGTTCAGTTCCCGCGTGATTCGGTACCCAAGGTATACGACGCGCTGACCATCGATAGTATGGAGCTGACCCTTGAGGTGCAGCAACAGATGGGTGACGGGGTTGTGCGATGCATCGCTATGGGATCATCAGACGGTCTGCGTCGCGGTGTTGATGTAGCTAACACCGGTGCACCAATTTCCGTACCGGTAGGTGCGGGAACTCTAGGTCGCATCATGGACGTACTCGGAAATCCGGTGGACGAAGCCGGTCCGATTCAGTCAGACGATCGCATGCCGATTCATCGCCCTGCACCTTCCTATGAAGATCAGGCGGCAAGTGTTGAGCTGCTGGAAACTGGCATCAAGGTTGTTGACCTGATCATGCCGATCGCAAAAGGCGGCAAGATCGGACTGTTCGGTGGTGCGGGTGTGGGTAAAACTGTCACCCTGCTGGAGCTGATCAACAACATCGCAACCGCGCACAGCGGATTGTCTGTATTCGCCGGTGTGGGTGAACGTACTCGTGAAGGAAACGACTTCTACCACGAGATGCAGGAAGCAGGTGTTGTAAATATCGAAAACTTCACCGAATCGAAAGTAGCGATGGTATACGGCCAGATGAACGAACCTCCCGGGAACAGACTCCGTGTGGCGCTGTCAGGTCTGACCATGGCGGAATACTTCCGTGATGAAGGTCGTGACGTATTGATGTTTATCGACAACATCTATCGTTACACCCTGGCGGGAACCGAAGTATCCGCACTGCTCGGACGTATGCCTTCGGCGGTAGGCTATCAGCCGACTCTGGCGGACGAGATGGGTGCGCTGCAGGAACGAATCACGTCGACCAAAACCGGATCAATTACCTCCTTCCAGGCGGTTTACGTTCCTGCGGATGACCTGACCGACCCGTCGCCGGCGACCACCTTTGCTCACCTGGACGCAACACTGGTACTGTCTCGACAGATTGCAGAGCTGGGAATTTATCCTGCGGTCGATCCGCTTGACTCAACCTCGCGTCAGCTGGACCCGCTGGTTATCGGTAACGAACACTACGATACCGCTCGCGCGGTACAGGGTACGCTGCAGCGTTATAAAGAGCTGCAGGACATTATCGCGATCCTGGGTATGGACGAGTTATCTGAAGAAGACAAGCAGGCGGTTAACCGCGCCCGTCGAATCCAGCGATTCCTGTCACAGCCGTTTACCGTGGCGCAATCCTTTACCGGTACCGAAGGCAAGTATGTATCTCTGAAAGATACGATCAAAGCATTCCAGGGCATCGTCAACGGCGACTACGATCACTTGCCTGAGCAGGCATTCTACATGGTCGGCGGAATCGAAGAAGTTATCGAAAAAGCCAAGACTCTGAGCTGATTCGGGTCTTAAGAATTCAGGAGCATTTCCATGCCGAGTATTCAGGTAGATATCGTTAGTGCGGAAGAAGCCATCTGGTCAGGCGAAGGCACTATGGTGTTCGCACCAGGCGAAATGGGTGAACTCGGCATTGCGCCGGGGCACACCCCGCTGATCACGCGACTGGCGCCGGGCGACGTTCGTGTCTTGAGCGATAGTGAAGAAGAGCAATTTTTTTATATTTCCGGCGGCATTCTCGAAGTCCAGCCTCACGTGGTGACGATTCTTTCAGATACTGCGCTTCGTGCCGGTGATTTGGATGAGGCCGCCGCACTGGAAGCACAGCGTAAAGCCGAAGAAGCGCTGAAAGATGGCGCTGCTGAAATGGATTACGCACAGGCAAAAGCGGAACTGGCGAACGCTGTAGCGCAAATTCGTGCAATAGAGAAACTGCGTAAGTTGAACAACTGATTCGTTCAAAAAAAAGTCTTAAAAAAGCCCGACAGTGTTCGGGCATTTTTATTACTCAGTAAAAACCAAACGAAATTTCTCCGCTTGCTGTCAGTTGATACAACTAAATGCAAATAGATACAAATGTCCCTGCCGCGAGTGCTATTGTATAAAACGTACAGCCCGAATCAGGTGAGACAAAAAACAAACGGTGTGTTGTGTCACTGCCGTCGAAAGCCTGCACTTCAACCTCGTAAATATTGTCCTGATTAAAATCCAGTGGATCCTTTATATCCGGTGGTGCGAGGAAACTCAGCTCTCCTGTGAGCGTGATTGAAAATAGTGCCTGGTCATCACCGTCGGTCAGCATAAACGTAACCGGATCATTCTCAGCATCTGATGCGGTAATCTGTCGGATTTCCGTCTCACCGTGCAAAAATGCCAGATTTGAATCGGTAGTAAATACAGGAGGGTCATTAATCGGATTAACAGAAACGGTAAACACATCGTCAGTGAATTGTCCGCCTGCTGTTGCCCGAATGGTGATATCGGCGTTGCCGGACTGGTCTGGCAGAAAAATCAACTGGAGTTCATTGGCAACCAGATTTGTTGCGACGACACCTGAATTGGTGTTGGAAAGTATGGAAAATGTTACCGGGGTGCTGTCGACGTCCTGAAAAACGGTTGAAAGATCAATTGTCGTTGATGGATCGTCTTCATCCACGCTGAAGTCAGCAATCGGATTAGTGACCTCCGGTGGATCATCGACTGCAGAAACATTAACGGTAAAACTGTTCTCCACCGCCACGCTGTCACCCAGTGCCCGGACGGTGATGGTTGAATTGCCACTCTCGTTCGGCTGCAACTCCAACGTCAGTGTGCTCTCTGAAACATCCGTCTGTATGAGCTGGGGATTCGAGTTATTTGGCACGCTAAAACTCAATGCGCTATCGATATCACTGAACACCGTCAATAAATTGATCGTTATATCGGGCGCATCCTCCAATTCATTGATATCGGCAATAGGGTTATCAAGTTGAGGTGGATCGTCCTGTGCATTCACCTGCACCTGAAATGTATCGTCCACGGTCAATCCGTTGGCAGTAGCGCGGACCGTGATCAGGGCAATGCCATTCTGATTGTCCTGAAAATCCAGAGTCAACGAGTTGCCACTGACGACTGCGTTTACCAGGCCTGGATTGGTATTCCCATTCAGCGTCTTTACGATGGGGTCAGACTCGGGATCTGAAAAAACACTGCTCAGGTCGATAACGATGTTCTGAGCATCTTCATCAACTGTGACATCAGCGATAGGATTATCAACCTCAGGCGGCGCATCAAGCACATCATACTCGTAGACACCCATATCAAAGCCGGCGCCGAATGGTCTTGCGATCCCCAGCAAATCCGCCGATGGGGCGCCGGATGATGTGCCCGAATTAATTGCTGGCGAACCCGCCGACAGACGATAGTCACTGCCCCCGACAAACAGCGGGTCGCTGTGTATTACACCGGTTCCAGTGTCTCCGGTATCCCGCACATCGCTATAGGTGACTCGAGCTGTGACAAACGGATCGGGCTCCTGATAAATATCGTCCTGAGAATTCCACAGAATCGAGTTTTTGATATCTACCGTAAAATGGAAATCATTCACCAGCCCCATATACACACCCCCGACAGGAATACTGCTGTGGGCGGAAGTATTGTCTGCGATAGTACAGTTCGTGATGTCAGCTGACGCGATGTTCTGACCACCCGCGCCGATGGCAATCCCTCCCGCGGACAAACCCGACGTATTAGTGGCGTGATTCCCGGTGACTTCACAATTGGTCACTTCTACAGTCGGCGTTCCAATAGGGTCTACGAATATACCGCCAACGCCGCCGCCGGTATTGTTCCTCACAATCGTCTCCTCGATTTTCAACGTTACCGTGAATATGTCACTTATCGGGGAAAGCACATCAATTCCCGCCCGACTAAACGCGGCAGAGTTGGCATTGTTCTGAATGATACTTCGTCTAATCGTTAGATCAGCAGATTCGGATTTGATTGCCGAAAGAGCGGCATTGTTTGTAGAAAGACCCTGAACGGTGAACCCATCAAACACCAGATCGCTAAAACTGAATTGGGAAAATCCAACCGTTGATTTCGGAATAGAGACAATAGACCCACCGAGGCCGGTGCCATCAATCACTGTCGTATTATTCCAGGGGTCCTGCACACCTCCTCCGACCGGGAAACCACCCAGCAACTGGAAATTGCTTTGCGAGGGAAAGGTAATGTTTTCGTTGAAAGTGCCGGCGGACACATGCACCCGATCACCGGCTGACGACAGAGTAATGGCAGCCTGAATGGTCGCTTTAGCGGTAGCCCAGGAAAGACCGTCGTTTGCGTCGCTTCCTCCGTTTGCCGGAGTCTGAACGAAATAGTCTGTCGCCCAAAGAGAAGTCGGTGATATCAGGCAAAGAGCAATCAGAATCGAACGCGCGTTGCATGGGTTAGGCAAACAAAATACGACAAGCGTTTTCAGAATGGAAGTTATCATGATACGTGCGATCTTTCAGTCAATCATTTCGATGTCTACCGTCATCAGCACGAAAGCAGCATTTTGGCGAGAGCTGATCAATTCTTGCTGCTTGAGAGCTTCTTCTGACGGATCGAAAAAAATGCTATCACTCGCCATTCACCTCAATGAATAAGCATCCATACTCATTTTGAATCAGCGAAAACAGCGAAGGTGCGGTAGCAATTTGCGTTTGCCCTTTGTTTTTTCCGATAATAAATATCCATTTACACATTCCTAACCAGTCAATTTGGTCCGCGGTTCATTTAGCACGGTCACTATTGACGCCGGAGATCCCAGTCTTGTCACGACATTCACCGTACGAAAGACTCGCCGCAATCCTGGTAGCTGACGTTGTCGGGTACGGCAGTTTTATGGGTGAAAACCAGAGTCAGGTTTTGAGCGATCTGGAGAAGATCAGAGAAAAAATCATTGAACCGGTCATCGCGAGCTGCAACGGCAACTTCATTAAGCAAACAGGCGATGGATATCTCATTGAGTTTCCCAGCTCTGCAGATGCGCTCACCTGTGCCACTACGTGGCAATCCCGAGTCCAGCTCGAATCCGGGTCTTTTTCCGAGCTGGATATTCTTTTTCGTATCGGCGTCAACATTGGAGAAGTTATATTCAGTGACAACGATATCTATGGAGACGCGGTCAATATAGCAGCAAGACTAGAAAGCATTTGTCCTCCTGGCAAGGTTTGCGTGTCCGACCTCGTCAAGCAGTCACTATCTTCTCATCCAGAATTCCTTTTCTCGAATTTTGGATCGCACGAATTGAAAAACATCAAAAGCCCGATTGAGACCTTCATCGCCACAAGCAACGAACCGGACTCACAAAGCGCGAAATCCGGTCTGAGCCGCGCTAACCAGAGCGAGGTCAGCTACAGCCTGTCTGCGGATGGCACCAGTATCGCGCACGCGACGGTAGGAAGCGGGTATCCGCTGGTGATCGCTGGATTCTGGATGACCCATCTCGAATGGGATTGGGACAGTCCATCGTATCGAAGCTATCTGGAGGAGCTGTCAAAACACTATCAGATCATTCGTTACGACCAAAGAGGTAACGGCATGTCAGACTGGGATAATGTCGACATCCAGTTCGAGCGAATGGTTGACGATATTGAATGCGTTATTGACCAATACGATCACGGCAGTGTTGCTATTCTTGGGATATCACAGGGAGCATCCGTCGCGATCGGCTATGCCAACCGATACCCGGAGCGGGTGTCACATCTCGTCCTGTACGGAGGCTATGCTCGCGGTCGACGAAAAAGAAACAATCAGAAAGATCATGAGGAAAGCATCGCTCTGGTCAACCTCATCCGTCACGGATGGGGCGCTGAGAACCCTGCATTTCGACAAACATTAACCAGTCTGTTTATGCCCGAGGCTACTCGGGATGAAGCCAACTGGTTTAAAAATTTCCCGAAAGCCTGCGGTCCAGCTGAGAAAATGTCGCTGTTTCGGGAAGTTTTCGACGAAATGGATATTTCTTCACTACTGAGTACGGCCACAGTGCCTACCCTGATTGCCCACTGCGATGGAGACTCCATAGCGCCTTTGTCAGAAGGGAAGTATCTAGCGTCGCGCATTCCAAATGCTCGATTTACCAAGTTTCAGAGCAAGAATCACACCATGTTTGGAAATGAGAAGGACTTTCCCAAACTCATCAAAAATATCTGCGAGTTTGTTAAGTAAGCTGGCACGAACAATCCGTTTGGATTCATTCGTCTGAAATCGAGTAACCGACAACTATCAGAAAACTCGCAACCAGGATGAAACTAGGGTCATCGTTACTAGCAAAGCTTTAGAACCGGTAGTATTCAAGGTGCGAAAGTGCTCACCGCATAGTCAAGAGATCATGGCGGATCGAATGGCACGGTTGCCGACGCTATGCCCTACGGACATAGCGGTTCACATCATTCATCCAGGTGACAATAGAAGCACTTGTTTCGCCTGTGATGAGGACCATCAAGCCCGTTTAAGCTATCTACAAGAAGGACCGATTGCATACGGTTGGAAAGTTCACGCCTGGGTGTTTATGACCAACCAAATACACACTCTGGCAACACTCGACAGGGACGACGGTATTTCCAGAATGATGCAGTATGCGGGGCGGTACTTTGTTCGGTATTTTAATTCGCGCTATCAACGTACCGGAAATCTGTGTGACGGAGGGTTCAAATCTTGTTTGGTTGAAAACGATAGTTATTTTTAACCTGGCAGCGATACACAGAACTTAATACGGTTCGAGCGAGTATGGCGGTCGAACCACGCAACGAATACTTTGGGTATTGTCAGCTCTCTTGTGTCTGCTCACGATAGTTATGTTTGTTTGTCTCGCGGTAGTCAAAAGCGGAGGCAAGCTTGCCGATCGCTATTTCAAGAAGCGTTGAACGACGAGCATGTGGATGACCTGAGGACTTCGACCAGTAAATCGATGGCTCATAGAAGTGAGCAATTTACAGTCGACATCGAGGAGTTGTATAGAAGAAGAGTGACACCGCAAAAGCCGGAACGGAAATCAAAAATAATTACGATACTGACCACAAATACTCGCCAGAATCTAAATTTTTACAAGTCTGAAAAATCAATCCATAATCAGACGATGTGTGAGCAGTAATTCAGTCGAATTGCTTCAGCGTTGTATTGACACTATCTAGCGAACTGACCCTTGGAAAACAGTATTGCACTAAATCTGGCTGGCAGCGTCTGTCTGCTTTTGTGGGGAAGCTTCACAGTGAAACAGGCCGTGCAGGACGGTTTTTCTGCGAGCCTGAATCAACTTTTAGAACGAGCCAAAAATTCCCGATGGCTGGCCGTTTTTGCGGGAATCATTGCGGCGATGTTCATGCAGAGCGCCACTGCGACTGCCCTTCTTACAATCGGCTTCCTGTCTACAGGAGCATTGGGTATCGCCTCGGCTGTGGCTGTTGTTCTGGGAGCTGATCTGGGCTCGGCACTTGCTGCCCGAATTCTGTTTCTCGATTTTTCGTGGCTGCCTTCCCTGTTGCTGATTATCGGGACCGTGTTGTATTTATCGAGTTCAAGCTGGCGCGCGAAATGTGCGGGGCGGTCTCTGGTGGGTCTGGGAATTATGCTGGTGGCTTTGCAGTTGATGAAGGTCTCCCTCGGAACGGTCAGTGATAACGGTATACCTGCAGACTGGATGTCAGTAATTTCATCTGCGCCATTCATCGCTCTGGTCATTGCCGTATTTGCAACCTGGTTTGCCCATTCCAGTGTAGCGATTGTTCTGATGACGGCAACGTTGGCTGCCACGGGTGGTTTGCCGGAAAGTATCTATCTTCCTTTGTTGCTGGGTGCGAACATCGGAGCTGGCCTCATTGCACTGCCAATGGTGTCTGGAAAAAACATACAGGGTCGAGCAGTCGTCATTACCAACATTATTTGTCGTACCGCCGTCGCTGTTTTGTTGTTCTTTACTGTGCCTATCTGGCAGCCGTATCTACCGCTGCTCTCAATGCAGGCTGGATTGCAGATCATATATCTTCATATGATTATCAATCTGTTTATCGTGATTTTATTCACACCGGCGGCTCTGATAATTTCCACTCCCATCTACAACTGGCTGCGTACTCGGGCTGAAAGCCAGTCCGACTTGTTGAAACGCCCGGTGGGCGATGGTTTGTCGCGAGCCTATCTGGACAAGCCTGAAAAAGCGCTAGACGCCGCAAGACGCGAAGCCACCAGACTGGCTGATCAGACTGAGGTTATGTTTCAACAGGCGCTCGATATGTTTGATGCGTCAGATCAGTCGAAGATATCCCAACTGGTCAAGGCCGACCAGGAAATCAACCGGCGCAATAAAGCCATTCGTCAATATCTTTCTGAGGCCAGAAATTCGTTGAAAAGCTCTGTGCAGGAAAGTGAGCTCGATGACATACTGGACTTTGCATCGACCATGGAAGACATTGGGGATAGTGTCTGTTACGACCTTGCCCGACAGGCCAAAAAGCGCATGACAAAAGGCGCGTCTTTTTCTGAGGAAGGTGAACGGGAAATTGACGCAATCCACAAAAAAGTTCTGCAGCTGCTCGAGTTGACCATTTCCAGTTTTGTCAGCGTTAGAAAGATTGATGGAAAAAAACTGCTGAAAAAGACAAAGCACATACGTGATCTTTGTGATCAGAGCATGCAAAACCACAATCGACGGTTTAGCAATAATCAAATGACAAGTCAGGGCAGCAGCTCAATTCATCAGGATACTGTTCGCGAGCTGATGAAGGTTTCATGGATTCTGGATCAAAGGCTATCGAAAAAAGCCGAGGCAAATTAGCAAACATACACAGATTAAAGACAGGATTGTGGGACTCCTCGTGCCCTCCAATGATTTTCAACCGCTTTACTTTTGACGTACTCAATTTCGTTCTATTTGTCTGCTGTATTGTCAGAATTTGCCCTTTCATGGTTGGATGAAAGATGCAGTAGTAGGAGACAGACCCTGACTAGACGCCCATCCTTTTAGATTTTGGTTTTCGGCAATTTGACGTTTCAATCCTTCCACTTTCTCAGCTTTTAATTTGCGGTTATGAAGAACTTATTAGTGAACTGATTGCTTGATTTTTTGTCATTACGTCAGACAGTCACAATTGAAATCAAATTAAATTGCCCTTTACTGGTCTGCTGAAACAAGTGTCGAGGAAAAAGCCTCAGATTCTGGGGCCAGCACTTGCTATTCTACTTCTGCCAGCTACTGCCTCTGCGGTAACGTATGAAGCCACTTTTACAGGGATCTGGAATTCAAGTCATTCCAATCCATACCCATCTACTGCGCATTTCACAGATCTTATCGGTGCTCTACATACTAGTGGATCTGCTTTCTGGCGTGTCGGTTCCCTGGTTTCGTCCGGTGTGGAGGATGTGGCTGAATTGGGTAGCAATTTGGCACTCGAACAAGAACTGCAGTTAGGGCTTCAATCCAATAGGTTTGGACCGACTGTCAACTTTGGGTCTCTGTTTGATTTGCCACGTTCAACAACCATTAGATTTACTGCTGAAATAGACAAGCCGTTTATCACGCTGATCTCAATGGTTGCCCCAAGTCCTGATTGGTTTGTTGGAATATCCGATCTTTCGTTGCGTCAGAATGGTCAATGGAGAGAAAATATTTTGATAAACCTGCGGCCCTACGATGCAGGTACTGAAGAAGGCGGGGACTTTTCTTTGAGCAACTTCTCAACGATACCACCTGATCCCGTATCAACTTTGTCCGGCACACCTTTTCTAGATCGACCTGTGCTGGCAACACTAAGATTTCGGTTAATACCGCCGGCACCCGAACGAAACTTTGAGAATGCGCGCTTTCTGCCTGCAATTATTTCGATCCTAAGTGATTGATATTGACATTAAAGGGGTTGCGTGATGAGTATTGACACCGCATCTTCAAATTCGTGCGGACCACATACTTTCCATGACATCATGCCGGCGCGTTTTGCGCCATCCACGTTGAGCTGATTGTCGTCCAGAAAAAGTATTTCTGAGGGAGCAACGCTCATCTGTTTTGCCACCCAGCGAAAAGAGTCCGGATTCGGTTTAGCTCTGCCGATCAGGTGAGAGGGAAAGTAATGACGTAACAGACCACTACTCTCCAGTTCGGAAGAGAGCTTTGGCCAGTGAAGATCGGTGATATTGGAGTAAACCCCCAGCTCGTAGCGAGCTGCCAGTTTCTCAAGACTATCGAATGAGTTGGGGTAAAAGCCAATGACCCATTCTCTAAGAGCCGTCAGTAGTCTGTCCTTATCGATGTTTAAACCGAGTTCTGTGATTATCCGTCGGGCAAATTCGTCAGGTTGCAACTGCCCCCGTTCAAATGCCTGAACCGTGTCAGAAGTCAACCATCGGTTCCAGCTTTTTTCATAGGACTCCGCTGTTGACCACCATTCATTGCGGATAGGCTGACCATCGAGTTCTACCAGAACTCCACCGAGATCAATGAGAACCACTTTCAGGTTATCCATCACTTTCAAATTTGGCATTTTCCGGCACAGGTACGCCGATATCGACGACAATGTTTTCGTCACACCAGTCTGAAATCAAAACTACCGCGCGGTTCAGTTTTTCCAGAGTCTGTTCCTCTGTCTCATTATCCGATGTTTCGAAGATTTCACTTACCCGTTCGCCGGCTTCAAATTTTCGCAATGCGCTGATCTCTTCTTCGCTGGACGATCGGATCCGGGTCTCATTGCGGGACGGCAGAACCAACCAGAATCCGGCCTCGCCGATCTCGGGAAGAAAAGCGGACGTTGGTTCAGCTATGAGGGCCTGGCGCATCGTGATCAGATCCCATCGTGACTGGATGACATGCAGACCCGGTTGAAACTCGATTTTGAGGTCAGGCCATTGTTCCTCCGCAAATACACCCAGCATGTTGCTTGGAACCGGTTCCAGCCATTCGGATCGGGCGCTGGAGTCAAGTCTCAGTTCAAATTCATACATGTCGGCGAGTAGAGGTTGGTCTGCATGGAGGGCTCGTGCTGCAGATACGGTGGAAGACAAACTTGCTGCAGTCTCCAGATCGGGACGGTCATTGAATGTGGGGGAATGCAGTCGATCAGCCAGAGCGCGATATCCGGCGAATGCTTCCGAATCAGAACCAGTTTTAGACATTGTATTGATGACCCGCTTTCGCAGTCCGAAAAACGATGAAACCAGAAGTTTGTCACATTTTGATATCATCCCAACTCTTAAATTCAACAGTTGTGATTCATTATGAAAGTCGCATTTCTCGGTTTGGGCGTTATGGGGTATCCCATGGCAGGACATCTTCAGGCAAATAACTACGACGTTTGTGTTTACAACCGAACGACTGCAAAAGCGGAGAATTGGGTTGAGCAGCACGGCGGTTCGATGGCGCCAACTCCGGCTGAAGCTGCCAGCGGTTCCGATTTTGTGTTCTGCTGTGTAGGTAATGATGACGATCTGCGAAGTGTCACCACAGGTGACAACGGGGCGTTTGCGGCGATGTCATCCGGCGCTGTGTTTGTCGATCACACCACAGCATCGGCCAGTGTGGCCAGAGAGCTCTACGCGGCGGCCAAAGGTGGCGGATTTGATTTCCTTGATGCGCCGGTGTCCGGCGGTCAGGCGGGTGCCGAAAATGGTGTTCTCACCGTTATGGTCGGCGGCGAAGAGCCGGTTTTTGAGCGAGCCAAACCGCTGATCGACAGCTTTGCGCAGGCCGCTTTGCTGATGGGTGACTCGGGCTCGGGCCAGTTGACCAAGATGGTCAACCAGATCTGTATCGCCGGACTGGTTCAGGGGTTATCCGAAGGGCTGGCTTTCGGCGCGAATGCCGGGCTCGATGGTATGAAAGTCTTTGACGTGATTTCGAAAGGTGCGGCCGGTTCGTGGCAAATGGTCAACCGACACCAAACCATGCTCGAAAATGAGTTTAATCACGGCTTTGCAGTAGACTGGATGCGCAAGGATTTGGGTTTGTGCATGGATGAAGCGTCGAGGAATGGATCATCTCTTCCGGTAACTGAAATTGTGGACGGATATTACGCTCAGGTGCAGTCTAATGGCGGCAATCGTTTCGACACGTCCAGTTTGGTGACATTACTCCCGCGTAAAGATCTGGATTGATTCTCGCGTTGAGTTCTGATCTACCATTTCCTGAACGTGTGCCAGCTATGAAATTTTCCTGTGAGTGACTATCAGATTAGTCCTGATATTGACAAAAACGCTGCGGTTAGAAGAAGATCAGAAAAGAGGTTCCTGGACGTTTGAACCCGTAACGAAATAAGTTCTAACTAAATTATGAACACAGACTTTGAGTCTGATCCTGCGGGTTAGGTTAGGGAATAAAAAAATATATACAAAAGCACTAGGAGGTTTATATGTTGTCTTTGAGACGATATTTTTGCGCTGTTTCGTTGTTATCACTTCTGATTTTGCCGATAAATCTGCCAAGATCTGAGGTGATGGCATCGAGTGACGATTTGTTGCTCTCTGTTCCCGCCATAATCGCCGGCACCGCTCAAGATCCTGTTTTTGCGCAAGAAAAGATTACGGAGCTTGCGGGATCATGGCGATTTATTTTTGACACCTTTGACAATGAATTTCGGTTTTACCGAAATAGCGCGCAGCAAATTATACCCAACGACCCTGGCGGCTACTCAATCGATGGAGAGGTCTTCGTATTAGACTTTTCTTTCGTTATCGACACTCCTCTGATTGGAATTTACTCCGCCCCGGATCGTCTTTATCTGGTAACCGAGATATGGGGACCTCCCGATTTTGATGGCGCTTCCTACTATTTCTTTGATGAGGCATCGAGAAACTCAGCTGGGGACTGTCACTTCTACGGTGATACGAGGGGGAATATAGCGGATTTTTATGTTGGCTTTGGAGGTAGCATTCCGTGTGATCCATTGACGAAGGTGTTGGTTTCAAATATTGGAAAATCACTTGATAAGGTCAATGCGTCGGCTGATAAAGTAGCAGACGCGGCTATAGCCGCCAAGCGTGAACAAATGCATCGATATCGTGAATTAGACGCTGAAAAATCCACATCAAGTCAAGCGCACAACGAGGTCGATGTGTCAAAGTTACAGCTATTGCTCTCGATACTGAAGCAAAACTTGCCTGGTAACTAGAGTGGACACAAGTCAGCTGATTGGAAGTTTTGGTGCCAATACCGGACTCGACGGAATGAAGATTTTCGACATGATTTGGAAGGCGCGGCCGGTTCCTAGTAAATGGTCAACCGTCACCAAACCATGCTCGAAAGTCGGTTTAATCACGGCTTTGCAGTGGATTGGGTGCGTAAAAATATTGGTTTGTGCATGGACGAGGCCTCCAGAAATGGATCGCCTTTACCAGTGACCGAGATCGTTGATAGATACTATGCCCAGGTGCAGCCTAACGGCGGCAATCGCTTTAACACCTCCAGTCTGGTTACCCTGCTACCGCGCAAGGATCTCGACTAAGCGGAGACCTGCCTGATTCACGATATTGCCTTATCTGGCTCAAATGTGCGGCGAATAGTCAGCGCCGCACATCTTTTGCTTGGCTTGCTGCCCGCGATGGCAGTCGCCGACGCTGTGCTTTACCGAAACGCTAACATTATTACTCTGGATCGTGATCGCTCCACGGTCGGTGCATTCCTTGTCGACAATGGTCGTTTTATAGCGGTAGGCGTTGACGATGCGTCGCGAGCCGCTGACTCGATAGCCTACCGTGAAGTTGATCTGGAAGGTCTCACGGTGCTGCCTGGCTTTATTGACAGTCATAATCACGTTTTTGAGGGCGCGTCGGAGATTGGAGGCGATTGTTTGCTGTCACCGGATGACTTGATCATTGACCAGAACGCCGAACTGTCGGATTGCGCGAGCCACACGAGGCCGGACGGGCGCTGGATCATCGGATACGGTCATCAGCTTGAAAACATCGATACCGGCGACACGTTACTTACCCCAAGGGGTTTTCTGGATCAGTACTTTCCCGACAACCCCGTGATAATCATGGAGGAGTCATCGCATTCGATGCTGGTAAATTCCGCGGCGTTGAGCCAGTCCGGGATTGATGTCGACAGGGCAGATCCGCAGGGTGGTGTAATTGCTCGGGATTCGCAGGGAATCCCGAACGGCATACTTTTTGACAACGCGGGCGATATCGTTATGGAACTTGCCTGGAATCAGGTTCTCGATCGCGATCGCCTGAGTTACGACGGGCTGCTTGCCGGGATGTCTGCAGCCAGTCGTTTCGGTATTACCACAATCGGCGACGGCCGACTCTACTGGCGCCGAGGCTGGTATGAGGTCTGGAAGGACGCTGAGCGAAAGGGCGATCTCACCGTGCGGGTGTCTCTGAGACCGTGGATTTATCCCCATGTACCGCTGGATCAACAGATTGATGCGGTGCGCCGATTCGCCAATGACGAAAGAAGCGATCTGCTGCCACTTTCTCAGGTTAAGCTTTATGTCGATGGTGTGATGCACTTTGGAACAGCGAAGATGCTGGAACCTTACAAGTGGAGTTGGCAGGAAAATCTGCCTTTCGGTCTCAATTATGTATCCCCTCAGCAGTTGACCCAGCTGCTGCGTGAACTGGAGAAACTCGGTATCGGGGCGCACATTCATGCGGTAGGAGACGGTGGAGTTCGCGAAGCGCTTGATGCCATTTCAACACTTCGAGACGAAGACTCAACGGTGATTTACAGTCTGACTCATCTGGAGCTCATAGCTGATAGCGATATCTCGCGTTTTGCCGAGCTGGATGTTCATGCGGATTTTCAGGTTGGTGCAACCTACTTCGACCAAACCGCGTGGGCCGGTGACTATATCGGTTCTGATCGCGCACGGCGCATGTTCCCAATACGGCAGGTTTTTGAGTCCGGGGCAAACGTAACATTCAGCAGTGACTGGACTGTGAACGCGCTCAACCCTATGGTTGCGATTGCCAATTCGATCAGGCTGCAGGCAGGCAAGGGGCTGCCGACCGTTTTGGATGCACTGGAAGCTGCGACAATCAATGGAGCCCGAGCGCTTGGGATTCAGCGGGAGACCGGTTCAATTGAAACGGGAAAGTCTGCCGACTTTGTTGTACTGGATATTGATCCGTTAACTGCAGACCCTGATGAGATCGAATTTGCCAGGCCGATTATGACGGTGCTGCAAGGTGAAGTGGTCTATCAGGACGGTGGTCGAACATTGCAGTAAATTGAATTCACGGCCAATGCGTAACCCCCAAAAATCTGTCGAAATTGTTGTCACTATAACGTTGTCAATTGCGATATGGCCAATCGCATTCAATCTGGGTGTTTACGGTACTGTGCTGTACCCGCATCTGTTTACAATACTGTCAGCATCGATCGCCCTGATTCTGGCACGATGGTTGTTTCGATTGAAACGGTCAGAACAGGCTTTGCGGGGCGTTTTGCCCGTGGTTCTCCTGGCGCTGCCGTCTGTCTGGCTGCTTGTCGAAATTTTATTGCATCGTTCTTCAGGCTCCGGTGTAGAGGTATTGCGGTGGAGCTTAGCGGTTGCGACGGGTTTGCTCTCATTACCGTATCTTGCCTACTGCATCGCACTGTATCTCGTTCCGGGCATAGATGAGATTGGCAATCAGCGAAATAGGGTGAAAATCGTCGCTATTGTTTTGGTTATTGCTGTGATTGCGTACTGTAGTGGGTATTACCACCACTATGTTCTAAGCTGCCAGGATTTTGAGGTTGCCGGTTCTATGGTTCCACAGAACTGCTGGTATGCGGACTAACAATGATTACTCACTTTTGCCCGCACAGCCGCAGTCAGTAGTTTCCCTCGTACTTAAACCGATGAAAAACCGATTGAACTTAGCTCGAGGAGCTCAGGTGTTCGACGATGTCGACGACAAAGTCAGCCGGATCTCGAATTAAAAAATGGCGCTGTCCCCATGACTCCTCAGTTAAACCAAGTTCGACCTTTAGCTCCATTTTTTGTGCCAAGCGCCATGCACTTTGGGCATCTTCCACTTCAAAAGAGATAACGTGGCCAGCGGCATTCACGGATTGGTGAAGAATTTCAGGTTGTGAGGGGTGTTCAGGACACATAAACGCCAGCTGGTTTCCGGTGGCGGGATTTACCATATGAAGGTAGAAGCTCTCCTCGTAAAAAACAGACGCCAGACCAAACGTTTGTTCGTAAAATTTTTTCTGATCGGCGAGATTGGGTGTGACGTAAATTGGAAAAGAGGCGATTGTCTGAATCATGATTTGACTCCGTTTTTAACGAAGCTTCATCATAGGAGTTGAGTTATTCGGAAGAATTGTATATTTCGGCCATCTTTTTCAATTGTCCCGGAGTCAGTCCGGTAAGACGTTTGAATTCCCGGATAAGATGGGCGTCGTCATAAAAACCATCGATGCGCTGTGTTTGCTCGGGGGAGCAGAATTGGCTGAGAACCTGCTGTAACCGCGTAACCCGGTGCAGCTTTTTTGGCGACAACCCCAGGGCGCTCTCTGACAGCCTGCGCAATTGCCTTTCGCTGACATTTAGCTGTCGGGAAATTGTGCGCAGACTTTCGGGCTCCAGACTGTTGATAAATCGGTCAAATATTTTCTCAGCGGTTTCAGAGTCACCGGATTTCGTGTGGCTGAGAAAATGCTGATCCAGCGTGCTTCGTATCGCGTCATCTCCGCGGCATTTGGATACCTGTTTCAAGAGTCCTGTTAGCGCAAAAGCGTCCGTCGTTTCCTTGCCGGGTTGCAAACATTCCATTTCATCAATTGATAAGGAAAAATGCCAGCTCAACCGTTCTGTTCTCATACAAACACCCACATAGCATATCGGCCCGCTTAGCGGGATTTCAAAACGATCGGTTACTGGCAGGTAGATGGCGGAGAAGTCTTCGATGTCGGGCGACAAAACGAGATCGGTGGCTCCATCCGGAATCACCGGCAGCGACATCGAGCCAGGAGGTATATGCAGAATCCAGTAGTAATACAGGTTTTTGCGGAGCGCTTCGCAAACCGGCAGAAGTCTGCACTGGGCACCGTACTGATTGAGCTGATACAGCTGAATCGGTTGATAGTCAGTAGAAGACGTACCGAACACGACATTCTTCCGGAGTGCTATTCGATCCTTTGCATCATGTACAGCGCAAGGAACAAAAATGCAATTACAGGGAGTGTGGCACCGACAAACGGAGACAACCCATTGGCAAGCACAATGTATCCAAACCCTTTGTTGGCCACATAAAAACCGAGTCCGAGCATGATGCCGGTAAACAGACTTCTCCCCAGATTTCCGGATCTCAGATTGGTGAAGACGAAAGGTATTGCCAGTACGACCATAACAACTGTCGAGAGTGGCAACATCAATTTATTCCAGAATGCCAGTTCATAAGGATCCGTCTGCTGCTGGTTTTCTCTAAGATGCTGTATGTACCGGCTTAATTGCCAGAAGGAAAGCTGGTCTGGCTTGATCAAAAAGACAGAGAGAATCTGAGGAGTCACTCGGGACTGCCAGGTTGCTGCTGGAATTTGTACGGTATCGGCCTGCCCCTCCTCATCAATAAGGGTCTGGTTAACGTTGTTGATGATCCACGAACCGGACTGAAAAACACCGTCCTCCGCAGCCACAAGTGATCGAAGATTTCTGGCGCCGTCGAATTCGAAGACTTTTACTCTGAGAAGAGTCAGATCGGGTAACACTTCACCGACGTTCACGAACGTATCGGTGTCACGCATCCACAATCCAAAATTTGTTTGCTGTTTGATGTCCTGTTGCAGCGCTTCAGCCCGCCCGCGCTGAGCTTTAGTCTCGGTAAATGGAGATACCAGTTCACCCACAACGACCGCAGCAATTACAAAAAGCCCACCCATCTTCAGAGCTGCAGTTGTAATCTGAACCATTGACACACCGCTGGCTCGCATCACAATCAGTTCAGAATCGTTCGCCAGCAGCGAAAGACCCACCATGGTACCCAAAAGCGCGGCCATTGGGAAAATATCGTAGATTGTTCTCGGGATAGTGAGAGTGATGTAGCTTAGAACACTAAAGATGTTGTAGTTTCCCTTGCCGAGGTCTCCAAGCTGATCGAGAAAATTGACGAAGGTGAACAGTGCCAGCAGCACCATCATTACAATCAGTGTGTACTGAAGTATGATGCGTCCCAGATACCGGTTCAGTATTGTCATAACGGCTACGCGGACAGACCTGGAATCAGTCGTTTATTCTGGCAGCGTCGCCTGAACAGGAAAACCGCCAGCGCCAGAAATACGACATGAATCAGCCACAACGTGAGATGCGGATTGGCCGCACCACGTCGAATCAGTGCAACCCCGAAGCCCAGAAGATTGGAGTAGGCAAAATACATCAGCAGTGCAGTCATCATTCCCGGAAACCGGTTTTTCCGATAGGTTATCGATGAAAAGGCGAGCGCGAAAATCATCAAAACCAGCAGCATGACCACTTTTGATACGCGCCAGTGGAATTCACCAATGGATGTTCGATGGTCGTCCTGCAACAACTGGGTCGTGGGTCTCGCTTTCACAGGCAGCTGATAGTCCGCTCTTGCGCGCTGCTGCAGACGAAAGGCGTAGGTTTCAAAATCCATGACTCCGTACTCGGTTTGTCCTGCCTGGCCGCGGTACTGGGTGCCGTTTTTTAGGACGAGAAAGTCGTCGTTGGTCACCTCATCAACGGTTTTAAATCCGCTGTTTGCGACCACAACACCTTCATCCGAACCGCCGTTGTAGACGAATATGTCTCTAAACGTGTCGGACTCGGGATCATAGCTCTCGACGAAATAAACACCGGAACCGTCACGAGTTTCTGTGAATACACCAGGGGTGACTCCTGTGACATCTGTTCGATTGCGAAACTGATGCTCGATCGCTCGAGACACCTCTGCTGAGAGCGGCGACAGATACAGAGAGAAGATTGCAACCATTGAGCCGATTACAGCAAAGAGAATTAGCACAGGACGCAGAAACCGGCTAATGCCGATCCCACAGGCGCTGATCACAATGAGTTCGTTATCGCGGATCCAGCGTCCCATCACAAGCAGTGTCGACACATAGAGAACCAGTGGCACCAGAATATCCAGATAGGTAATCATTTTCAGCATCAGGAGCAGCAACACGCTATTCATCGGAATATCTCCTTCAGCGGCCTGACGCAGGAATCCAACCAGTCGTGTGACCAGAAATATCGAGAACAGTATGGTTGCAACCGCCGCGCAGGTCTGCAAAACCTCTTTAATGAAAGCGCGGTGAATGATCATGTACTTGGAGGTATAAGGAATTGTTTCGGGTTGTCGGACCGGGTCCTCATTCTGAACAGCTTTCACTGATCCGATGAGATGGAAATGGGGTTGCCCTGTTATACTTGTATTAACGGCAGTCGAGGTGAGCTCGAACCATTTACTGGTATTTTAATCTGCTTATCGATTTCAACCAAATCTTGCGAACATTGCGGTAACTTAATCTTTACCCATCAGATCAGCCAAGAGGTAAATTGTGGACTTCAGCATCAAGACCAGCGACCCCGCTAAATCAACCAGCCCCTGTCTTGTTATCGGCGCATTTCAGGGTTCGAAGCCTAAACTGGATCCGGTCGGGCAGCGGCTTGACCGATTATCCCGACGCGGCATTTCAGCGATTCTGAAACGCGGCGATCTGAGCGGAAAACCCGGAAGCAGTCTGATGCTGCACGACGTCTCGGGTCTGAAATCGATGCGGGTGCTTATCGTCGGTCTTGGTTCGTCCCGGAGCTACGATCTGGGTGCCCTGCGGAAAGCCTCAGCGGAAGCGGCCAGACAGCTCAAATCAGCGGGCGTAAAGTCGGCAGATGTTACGCTGGCTGCGACCACCATGCGCGGCGCTGAAGTCGGTCGCAGGATTCGCGCAGTTATTGAGTCGATGCAGGCCAGTTTGTATCACTTTGATGAAACCAAGAGCGGCCGCAAAGCTGTCCGATCTCTTCGAAAAGTCAGCCTCATGGTGGCAAGAAACGAACTGGCGGCGTCGAGAAAAGGACTGACGGAGGGATCTGCGATTGCAAATGGTGTCGATCTGGCGCGCACTCTGGGCAATCTGCCTGGGAATATCTGCACACCGTCGTATCTGGCACGGCGGGCAAAGTCGATGCAAAAAACCCATGGGTTGAAGGTGTCGGTGTTGAGCGAAGCCGATATGAAAAAGAAGAAAATGGGTTCGCTACTATCCGTGTCACGAGGAAGTCGTGAGCCCGCAAAGCTGATTGTGATGGAACACAAAGGCGGCGAACGATCTGAGCGTCCTGTCGTCCTGGTTGGTAAGGGGCTGACCTTTGATGCCGGTGGAATCTCGATCAAACCCGCGGCCGCTATGGACGAGATGAAATATGACATGTGTGGCGGTGCCAGCGTGTTTGGCGCCATGCTGGCCGTAGCGGAAATGGATTTGCCGATGAATGTGGTCGGTATTGTACCGGCCAGTGAAAACCTGCCCGATGGCGCAGCAAACAAGCCGGGCGATATTGTGACCGCAATGAACGGCACAACCATAGAAATACTCAATACCGATGCCGAAGGGCGTCTTATTCTTTGCGACTCACTCACCTATGCCGAGCGCTACAAACCGGCTGCTGTTGTCGATATTGCGACGTTGACCGGCGCCTGCGTCATCGCGCTTGGAAATCATGCGAGTGGACTGTTCAGCAACAGCGACAAGCTGGCGAAAGCACTGCTAAAGGCGGGTGAGGATGCGGGTGATCGCGCATGGCAAATGCCGATCTGGGATGAGTACACCCGCCAGCTGCAAAGTAATTTTGCTGATCTGGCGAATATTGGCGGGCGCAACGCAGGGGCGGTGACGGCAGCATGTTTCCTAAAACATTTTGCGGAGAATTTTGACTGGGCTCATCTGGACATTGCAGGCACCGCGTGGCTTGGGGGTGCGTCCAAAGGGGCTACGGGTCGACCGGTTCCACTTTTGGTGGAGTTTCTGCTGAATCGATAAACTGCTCCTAAGCGGTATGCAGTCGCCCAGGGTAGATTTTTACCTGCTCGAGTCTTCAAATGGTCGGGCTAAGGATATGCTTGCCTGCAGACTGGCCACCAAAGCGTTTGCCTCCGATATGAAGGTTTACATTCGAGTATCTGAAACCAGTGATGCGCAGCGCATGGATGAATTGTTATGGACCTTTAAGCAAAACAGTTTTCTGCCTCATGCAATCGCCCATGCGGACAACAACGCGGATCAATACCCGATTCAGATTGGTACTGATACTGAACCGCCAGCGGGCTGCGATGATTTCTTGATTCAAATGAGCGGCCACAACAATTCAGCGGCAAGTCAGTTTAATCGCATCGCTGAACTGGTGGGTCCGGGGGATGCGGAAAAACAGGCCGGACGGGAACGGTTTCGGTATTATCGTCAGCACGGTATCGAACCCGATACCCATCAGGTGACGCTCTGATCCTCTATTCACCTGTTGCTCTCGTAGCGTTGCGCCAACGGCCTTGGTACTATTGGCGCCCCGCAAAAGCGCTTCAATTAAACCCCTAAATGTCTCTCGATAAGTCCTATAGCCCGCACGATATTGAACAACGCTGGTATCGGCACTGGGAGCAACAGGGCTATTTCAAGCCATCGTCTTTGACGGTCGACGAAACGCCGCCCTACTGCATCATGATCCCCCCTCCCAACGTTACGGGAAGTCTGCATATGGGCCATGCTTTTCAGGACACCATCATGGATATCCTGACTCGCTACCATCGCATGAAAGGTCACAACACGCTGTGGCAACCCGGAACAGATCACGCCGGAATCGCGACCCAGATGGTTGTAGAGCGACTGATCAACGCCGAAGGTAAAACCCGTCACGACTATGGGCGCGACGCGTTTATTGAAAAGGTCTGGGACTGGAAAGCGGAGTCCGGCGGCACAATTACACAGCAGCTGCGTCGGATGGGCGCGTCAGTGGACTGGGAAAATGAACGGTTCACTATGGACGAAGGCCTAAGCGCGGCTGTGACAAAGGTTTTTGTTGACCTTTACGACGAAGGCATCATTTATCGCGGCAAACGTCTGGTGAACTGGGATCCGGTTTTGCACACCGCGTTATCTGATCTGGAGGTCTTGTCCGAGGAGGAGTCCGGGCATCTTTGGCATCTTCGCTATCCACTAATTGACGAATCCGTTGACGGCCGCAGCTATCTGGTTGTTGCAACCACTCGTCCGGAAACCATGCTGGGCGACAGCGCCGTTGCCGTCCATCCAGAAGACGGGCGATACCGTCACCTGGTTGGAAAACAGGTTGAATTACCATTGAGTGGCCGGCGGATTCCGATTATTGCGGACAGTTACGTGGATCCCGAATTTGGTTCAGGTTGCGTAAAGATCACGCCGGCCCATGATTTTAATGATTATCAGGTGTGGATTCGTCACAGAGAAACAGAGGCCATGCAGTCTCAGCCCCATGGCGGACTGATCAATGTGTTTACAGCGGACGCCGCGATCCGAAGTAATATCAACACAGACGAAATCAAAGAAGGCGAGCTAATTCCAAAAACCTATGTCGGGCTCGGCCGGTATGATGCACGCAAGCAGATCGTGGCCGCATTCGGGGATGCTGGATTACTTGAGCGTGTTGATGATCACCAGCTGATGATTCCACGTGGCGACCGATCCGGAGCGGTGGTTGAGCCCTATCTGACCGATCAGTGGTACGTAGATCTTACCCGCGATGTGCAGGAGGATGGGCGTCCGGGTGGAAAAGCAGTCATTACCGACCCATCGATAGAGTGTGTGCGCGACGGCCGTATTGAATTTGTGCCGGCCAACTGGAGCAAAACCTACTATCAGTGGCTGGAGAACATTGAAGACTGGTGTATATCCCGACAAATCTGGTGGGGTCATCGAATTCCGGCATGGTACGACGAAACCGGAACCGTTTACGTCGGCGAGAGTGAGTCAGCTGTGCGCGCCAAATACTCCATTGACGCAGACGTCCCTCTGACGCAGGATGAGGACGTGCTCGACACCTGGTTTAGCTCGGCACTCTGGCCGTTTTCAACACTCGGCTGGCCCGAACAAACCGACAGGCTGAAAACCTTCTACCCAACCAGCGTTCTGGTTACCGGTTTTGACATTATCTTTTTCTGGGTGGCCCGCATGATCATGATGGGCACAAAGTTCATGGGCGATGTGCCTTTCCATCAG